>JBAWXL010000175.1:0-9810 GCA_037144095.1 Bacteroidota bacterium | reverse complement strand
GAGTACTTATTGCTGGGGTATATCCTTTCTGGTACAAAAGTGCATAATCAATAATTAAATTGACAACATCTTTTGCATCAGGGAAGCTCCCTTTAAGTTTGATGTTAAATATAGATGTAAAAAACCCAAATTCTTCTCCTGCAGCATTAAATAAGTTTGAATGGATTTTTCTAATTGATCAGACAGAGTTAATTGATGGAATGGTAAACCAAAGAGTACAGGTTGAGCCTAACGGTGGTGTTTCAACAATTCCTCTGCTTATTACTGTTGATTTAAAAAAAGTACTTAGTAGTCAGTCTGCAAATTCGTTGATAAACTTAGCTTTAAATTTGGTAGATGCATCAGATAAACCTTCACGTCTTTCACTAAAATTAAAGCCTTCTATCATGATAGGTTCTTATTCATTGAGCTACCCCGGATATATTACCATAAAAAAGGATTTTACTTCGCAATAATTCAATTTAGAAATAACTTCGCGTTTTGATAAAAAACATTATATTCAAATCAGTTTATTTTAAAAGTCGATAAATTTCATGCATTATTAGATATAAATCCGAATTTAAAGTGTCGGAATTTTTATTTCTTATTTTAATAAATAAGCGGAATTAGTTTTATTAAGCAGAAGTATTCTTTGTTTTAAGAAATGACGATTCAGTGGACTTATTGAGGGCAACTTCGTTTTATGGTGTTGCTATAGAATTTAATACGAAATTTGAATTTAGATGAATTGTGATTAAATTCTGCCGTCAAAACATTTTTGTTTTTAATGAACAATCTGATGTTGAAAAAATATTTTTCTTTTTTTACGCATATTTGAAAAACAAAGTGTACATTTGGCATAGCTAAACCAAATTATAAACCAAAATTCACAGCTTATGAGAAAATTTTCTTTTCTAATTACAATTCTGTTACTTGCTGGTATTCAGGTATTGTATGCGCAAAAAAAGGTAATAACCGGAAAAGTTACCACTTCCGAAGACGGAAGCACAATACCGGGAGTTACTGTACTTGTGAAAGGTACTACAATTGGTACCACAACTAATCTAAATGGGGAATACTCTATCACGGTTCCCGAGAAATCTAACACTCTTGTTTTTTCCTTTGTTGGGATGAAAGCAAAAGAAGTAAAAATCGACAAAACCTTTACAATTAATGTTGTATTGGATAAAGATGTGATGAACATCGAAGGTGCGGTAGTTACAGCAATTGGTATTAAACGTGAAACGAAAGCTTTGGGCTATTCAGTGCAAAACGTTAATGGCGATTTGATTGAAAAATCTCAAAACGCCAATGTCGTAAATTCACTTGATGGCAAAGTAGCCGGGGTTCAAGTCACAAATTCCTCAGGTGCTGCCGGTAGTTCTTCGCAAATTACTATTCGTGGAAACTCATCCATTTTGGGTGATAACCAACCATTGTTTGTTGTTGATGGAGTTCCCATTGACAACTCTCAGACCTATTCAGGAAACCCCGACAACGGAACAAACAATTTAACCCAGGGAGTTGCCTATTCTAATCGTGCTATTGACCTTAACCCGGATGACATTGAAAGTGTATCCGTTTTAAAAGGTGGTGCAGCTACTGCTTTATATGGTTTACGTGCTGCCAATGGTGTTGTGCTGATTACAACTAAAAAAGGCTCTACTGCTCAGACTGGTGGAAGCAAATTTAGTGTAGATTTTAATTCTTCAGTTTCATTTGATGTTGTGAGCCAACTTCCTAAAATGCAAAATAAATATGGCCAAGGTGTTAATGGCCATTGGAGTGGCCCTGAAACATATAATAGAAATTCATGGGGACCTAAATTAGATACCTGTGCATGGGATGGTTCAGATTATTTATATGACAAAAATGGACGAATTGTTAGTATGAATAGTCCGCTTGCAACTAAGAAAGTAACACCTTACGATAATTTAGGTACTTTCTTTAAAACAGGTGTTTCTTATAATAATGCATTAAGTGTTTCTGGAGGGAATAATGACGCAGCATACTATCTATCCTTATCTAATTTGACAAGTGAAGGAATTGTTCCAAATAATACTTTTAATAAGACAACCATAAAAGTGTCAGGGGAAGCAAAACTTTCTCAAAAATTCACTACTTCGGGATCTGTAAATTATATTAAATCGGGAGGTGACAGGCTTCAACAAGGTTCTAACCTTTCCGGTGTAATGTTGGGACTATTGCGTACCACACCATCATTTGATAATTCAAATGGATTTTCAGATCCAGTAAATACTCCTGCTGCTTATTTGTTCCCTGATGGAACAGAAAGAAGCTATCGTCCTGGGATTTATGATAATCCTTATTGGTCAGTAAATCAAGATAAATTTACTGATGATGTAAACCATATTATTGGAAGTATTCAAGCTTCTTATTTACCACTTGATTGGCTTAATATCACTTATAGAATTGGAACTGACTGGTATTCTGACAGAAGAAAAGGTTATTTCGCAATAAATTCTGGTGCAAATCCATTAGGTCAAACCATGGAAGATCAACATTATAATAGAGATATTAACTCTGATTTGATTGTAACCATAAAAAAAGACATCTCTAAAGATTTTAAAGCTGACCTTACCATTGGACAGAATATGTATCAAACTTATCACCAACAGTTATATGTTGAAGGTGATCAGTTAAATGTTTCTAATTATTATAACATTAATAATGCAAGTTCTATTCTAGCTCGTGAAAATCAAGCAGAGAAACGTACTGCTGCTTTTTATGGTGATTTAGGTTTATCTTATCAAAGTATGGCATTCTTAAATATTACAGGACGTAATGAATGGTCGACCACTTTGCCTGCTGATGCTAATTCTTTCTTCTTCCCATCAGCAAGTGCAGGTTTTGTTTTCACAGAACTTCCTTTCCTGAAAGATAATAAAATCTTACCTTTTGGAAAATTAAGGGTTTCTTACGCTGTTATTGGTAGTGATGCTTCAATTTATGCTACACACAGCACCTATGCAGGTGGTTTCTTTCAAGATGGTTGGACAACCGGTATTTCTTCACCTTATTTTGGCTTAGTAGGCTATACAAAGGATAATGGTTTGGGAAGTAGTAATTTAAAACCTGAAAAACTAAAATCATTTGAAATTGGAGTAGACTTAAGATTTTTAAACAACAAAGTTGGACTCGATTTTACTTATTATGATAATAAGAATGAAGACTTATTGATTTGGGCTCCAATGGCTGGTTCATCAGGTTATACTGATCAGTATATCAATGCTGCTTCAATGGAAAACAAAGGGATTGAAATTACTTTGAATGCAACTCCTATTAAAAATAAAGACTGGACATGGGACATCAACATCAATTTTACCAAGAATAATAATATGGTTACTAAACTTGCTGATGGTGTTGATAATGTTGGTCTTGGTGGTTTTACCGGTGCGGAAATCAGAGCTGTTGTTGGGAAACCATATGGTTCTATTTATGGTACACAATGGATAAAAGATGCTAACGGTAATGTAGTAATTTTTGAAAATGCCTCTACTCCAGGTTTTGGATCTCCAAAAATGTCTGACCAGGAAGCCTACCTAGGAACTGTTCAACCTGATTGGACTTCAGGTATTGGAAGTAGTTTGAAATATAAAAATATAACTTTATCCTTCTTATTTGACATTAAAGCCGGTGGTAAAATGTGGAACGGAACCAAAGGTATAATGTATGCTTTAGGTACACATGCTGACACTGAAGATCGCGGTACATCTGAAGTTATTTCAGGGGTTCAAGGGCATTATGATGGAAATGGCAATTTAGTTATTGATGGAACCAATACCTTAACAACGGTAAAAAACCAAGCATGGTATACCGGTGTTGGTGGTGGATTTAATGGTCCAACTGAACAATTTATTGAAGATGCCAATTGGGTTCGCTTAAGAGAAGTTTCTCTTTACTACTCTCTGAGTAAAAAAATACTTGGAAAATCTATCTTTAAAGGAGTTGATGTTTTTGTTACAGGTAAAAATTTATGGTTAAGTACTCCTTATACTGGTGTTGACCCTGAAACAAGTCTCTATGGTGCCAGCAATGCACAAGGTCTCGATTATTTCAATATGCCAGGGACAAGAACTTATATCGTAGGTTTAAAAGTCAAATTATAATTATTATTTGTTATTAACATAAAAATATTTCAAAATGAAAAGACATACAATTATAAAATTTATTGGTATCTTTGTACTGATAAGCTTAATGACATCTTCTTGTAAAAAATGGATTGATCCTGATATTAACGTTAGTCCTAATAGTCCATCAGATGTTACTGTAAACCTTCTTCTCCCTTCGGCACAAGCCGGAATAGCTTATGCTGTTGGTGGCGATTTAGGATATGCATCATTGATTTGGATGCAACAATATGCCGGTGGTGGAAACCAACCCTTAGGTTACGACCGTTATAGTTTAACTCAAAGTGATGTAGATAATGTTTGGAAATATGCAATGTATGCAGCTCCAATGATGGATTTATATCAAATCATGAATAAAGCTGCAACTGAAGGTTCTCCTTATTATGCAGGTATTGCTAAAATCTTAATGGCATATTCTTTAGGTGACATGACCGACTTGTTTGGTGCTATCCCTTATTCAGAAGCCTTTTTAGGTACAAATAGTGCTCATTTCGATTCGCAACAAGCTATTTATACTACTATCGATGGTCTATTGACTGGTGCTATTACAGATTTGGCTGCTACTTCAAGTGTTCGCACACCTGGTTCAGATGATTTAATTTTTGGTGGTGATTTAGCTAAATGGACTGCTACTGCCTGGGCATTTAAGGCTCGTTATGCAATACATTTATCAAAGAAAAATGGAGCCACTTCTGCTTACGCAAATGCTCTAACAGCTTTGCAAAATGCCATAGCTTCTAATGCTGGTGATTGCCAATTTTCATTTGGTACAGCATCAAACGAAAATAATCCTGTTTACCAATTTGTTCAACAACGTCCTTATGACATTGTAATGGGTAAGTTTTTTGTAGATACTTTAAATAATACCAACGATCCAAGATTACCCTTCTTTGCTGACACAACCGGTGGAGGTGCTGTAGGTTCTGCTCCTGGACAAGCTAATGCAAATGCGACTTTGCAAGGACCATATTATGCTTCTGCAACTTCTCCTGTTGTTTTCATTAGCTATGTTGAAATGAAATTTATTGAAGCTGAAGCAAAATATCCAACCGATAAAGCTGCTGCTGCTGCTGCGTTTAATGCTGCTGTAAAAGCTTCTGTATTAAAGGTAACCGGTGCAAGTGCTCCTGCATGGGAAGCTCTTCATGCCAGTGAAACTGCAGGCTCAATTACCTTGGATAAAATTATAATGCAGAAATACATTGCATTATTCCTTCAAATAGAAGTGTATAACGATTGGAGAAGAACCGGTATTCCTTCATTGGTTCCTGCAAGCAATGGATTTATCACTTCAATTCCACGCCGTTATCCTTATCCTACTTCTGAAAGATTATATAACGCAAACTGCCCAAGCGCTGTTATTACTGACAGAGTTTGGTGGGATGTTCCATAATTTTCAATTTCTAAATAATAAAAGAGGCTACCATATTGGTAGCCTCTTTTGTTTAGGTAATAAACCAACAGATAAAAGTCTTTTTATTTTATCTGCAAACAATAAAATATTGCTATAGATTGTGCAAATTGAATAATTTATATTTTCAATTAATTCAATGAATCTGTGGTTATGATAGCTTAATTTGTCTGACTTATTTCTTCAAAAAGAGTAATCCGTCAAGTCTGGTTTAAAAGATGTCATCATGGGTTTCGATGAGTACATCAACGGTTTCAAATCGTACGTAAACGGTATCAAATCTTACGTTAACGGTACAAAATCGTACGTAAACGGTACAAAATCGTACGTAAACGGTTTCAAATCGTACGTAAACGATACAAAATCGTACGTCAATGGTTTCAAATCGTACGTAAACGATACAAAATCGTACGTAAATGGTACAAAATCGTACGTAAACGGTTTCAAACCCATCGTGTCGGGTTTAAAATAGTACCGATTGTGTCTATTTCATTTGTATATATAATGAAATGCCGGCATAGACCTATTTAATCTGTATTAATATTGTATATTTCGTATCATTTACAGGACAAAAAATAAGATAGAATTAGTAATCCCCCTTTTGCAAACATTGTGTTTGAAAATTTCAAAGCAAATAACAAAAAAGAATATGCCGAGACAAAAGGAGTTAGTTTATAGTTTATTGTGATTTGAAGCTACCTTATAAGTAATGCCGATCAATGTTTTTTATACATAATAATCCAACCAAAATAATAAATACCTTTCTTCCTAAAAGGCTAAATGGCTAAAAGCCTAAAAGTCTCTTAGTCTAACACAATATTCCAGCCGAACTTATCGTCTTCCTCGCCATATTGAATGGCACGCAAACGATTGTAGAGTTTAGTTGAAATAGGACCTGCGTTTCCGCCTGTGCAATAATTATATGTTTTTCCTGTGTCGCGGTCGGAGATTTGACAAATAGGACTGATTACTGCTGCCGTTCCGCAAGCACCCACTTCCTGAAAACTTCCTAATTCATCGAAAGGAATTGGTCGGCGTTCGACTTTTAAACCCATATCTTCTGCCAAAGCGCAAAGACTCATATTAGTGATGGAGGGCAAAATCGAATCTGATTTTGGAGTGACATAAGTATTGTCCTTAATGGCGAAAAAGTTGGCAGGACCTGCTTCGTCGATGTATTTCTTTTCTTTAGCATCGAGAAATAAAGCTGTAGAGAAACCTTCGTCGTGAGCACGTTCGAGGGCACGTAAGCTGGCGGCATAGTTTCCGCCCACTTTAATGTTGCCGGTTCCTTGTGGAGCAGCACGGTCAATATCTCTGAAAGTTTGAACTTTTACAGGTTTAAAGCCTTCTTTAAAATAGGAACCACAAGGCATCACAAACACTACAAACATATACTCTTCAGAAGGCTGAATTCCAATTTTCGGACCTGAACCAAAGAGCAAAGGACGAATATATAATGAACCACCGGTTCCGTAAGGTGGAATATATTCGCGGTTAAGATTTACGGCTTTCAATACCGCTTCTTTAAATAAATCAATTGATACATCTGCCATCATTATTCCATGAGCAGATTTCTGTAAACGTTTGGCATTTTCCTCAATTCGGAAAATACGAACTTTTCCATCTGCACCCATATAGGCTTTGAGGCCTTCAAAAGCTTCTTGTCCGTAATGAAGGCAGGTGGCTGCCATGTGAATGTTGATAGTTTCGCTATCGCTTATTTCGGGTTCGCTCCATTTTCCGTCTTTATAATAGCAACGAACGTTGTAATTTGTTTTGATGTAGCCGAATGAAAGGCTTTTCCAATCAATAGTTTCCATAGAATTTAGTTTAACGCATTAATGCAATTTAGAGGGTGCTAAAGTAGAAATATTATTTTGATAGCAATCAATTTTTGAAAAATATTTTTTGAAAATTTTTATTGGCTTAGAGCCATGCTTAAAAGAAGTTTCTCAATCTTTTTTTTCATCTCGGAGGAAGTGCCATTAAAGTTATTCATGATGACAGAAAAACATAAAAATTGCTTGTTTTTATTCGTAACATACCCACAGTAAGCTCTTGTATTCGTCATATAACCACTTTTCCCTCTCATATTGTTTTCGGCAACTGTTCCTTTCAGGATGGAAGCCAAAGTGCCAGACTTTCCGGCGACTGCCAAGGTATAATAGAATGTTTGAAAAAACTCTTCTTTTGAAACCAAATAGAGGAATTCTGACATTTGGTGTGGACTTATTCTGTTTAAGGGAGATAGTCCGCAGCCATCATTCATTTCGATTCCCTCTATATCTAAGCCTTTTTTGTTCCAATAATTCAAAATAGAAGAAGTTGCACTTATATAAGAACCATCGAAATTAGCTTCGCGGGAGATGGTTTTTAATATGGCATCGGTATAATTATTAATGCTATGAAGATGAATCAAACGGATGATACTTTCAAGTGAGGGCGATTGCCATTGAGTAAGTGTTTTACGGAGGGGAGCCTTCAATAATAGTGTATCTCCTGAAACCAAACTAAAAGGTTTATACTCTATGTTTATGTTCTTTTTCTTTAAATAATCAGAAAATAATTGAGCCGCGCAAAGTGCAGGATTTGGGATAGAACCTTTAACAGTGAAATTTGCTTTGTCAATAGGAATAGTTCCTGTCAGCATACGCTCATTGGAATAAGGAGAACCATAAATCACCACATTATCTCCACTTCCGGCTTTTGCTGTTTTAACGCGATTAACGAATTTGATGTCAGGAATTGCGGGAGTGATGGAACTAATTAAAGCACTTTTGCCAATACTGTCGCCGGGATGAAAGGTCAGGGTATAGGCGTTTTCAAAAATGGATAAGCCAGTTGCACCCGAACCATAATAATTTCCCATGTCGCCCCATTGCCAGGTGGGGGAAATGAAGTTTTCTTCAAAATAACTATCATCACCAATTACAGAACCATTAATATTTGTTATGCCTTTTGTTTTTATGGCTTCATAAAAAGCAGAAAACACATTTTCAATTGCTGTATTCTCAAAACGAGTGCTGCCAAGGGTGGGGTCGCCACCTCCTATAATATATATGTTTCCGTTTAATGTTCCGTTTGAGTCTATTGCACCATCATAACTCAGGGTGGTAGTGAATTTGTAGTTGGATTTAAGTTTTGCGTAAGCGGTTGCGGTAGTAAGGAGCTTTAAGGTAGAGGCAGGAATCAAACCCATTTCGGAATTATATTCGGCTACAACTTTCCCATCTGAAGTATTTAGGACACTCACTCCCCATGCTGCATGTTTAAGGTCGGGGTCGGAGGCAATCCGTGCGATTTCTTTTTGAATGGGATTTTCTTTCTTATTATCCTGCCCAAAGACAGCAGTAATAATTCCAAAAAGAAAAAGAAAACCATATGTTAGTTTAATTTTCATCTAAAACCACTTCTTTGATTTCATTACAAAAAACATTACGATGCTGCCAACGGTCATAGTTATCATTAATGTAGGATAAAACCAATTCCATCCCATTTCGGGCATATTGGGCAGATTCATACCATATATGCCAACAATAAAAGTCAAAGGAATGAAAATGCTACCCACCACGGTGAGGATTTTCATCACATTGTTCATCTGATTGCTTTGATTGGAAAGATACAAATCCATCAATCCTGTCATCAAATCGTTGAAAGAATAGAGGGTTTGGATGATTAGATAAGAGTTATCTTTAATTTCTTTCAAATAAATATGCACTTCTTTCGAAATTAGCGTATTGTCGGTTTTACACACCTGATCGATGGCATTATTCAAAGGCAAAACTGCTTTGCGAAACTTGATTAATTCCTTCTTTATTGCAAGTATTTGATGAGAAGAGTGGTCGTTTTTATCCTTTAATAAATTGGTTTCGCATCTATCGATACTATCCTGCAAACCATCCAGTATCTCAAAATAATAATCCACTATCTTATCAATAATTCGGAAGAACATATAGTCGGCACCCAACTGTCGTGCTTTGCCAAGGTTGTTGGTCAGACGGGAAATGATGTCGGAGAAAAAATCATGGTTTTCATCACTAAAAACAAGCAAAGTGTTTTTGAAAAGAAACAAAGAGAAATGCTGGGTTTTCAGTTTATGTGTAGATTTATCAATATAGGGATACTTCAGCGTGAAGTATAAATAATTCTCTTTATCATCGAATTTGGGAAATTGCTCAACCGAAGGCACATCTTCAAGGTCAATGGGATGGATATTAAATACATCTCCAATTTGTTGTAAGAGTTCGATATGCTGCAAACCGGAAT
>JBAWXL010000174.1:0-9858 GCA_037144095.1 Bacteroidota bacterium | reverse complement strand
GAAACGACCGAACCGTCGTCTAATATTACCGAACGGTCGTATGAAACGACCGAACCGTCGTCTAATATTACCGAACGGTCGTATGAAACGACCGAACGGTCGTATGATATTACCGAACCGTCGTATGAAACGACCGAACCGTCGTATAAGATTACCGAACGGTCGTTTAAAACAACCGTTCGGTCGTTTTAACGATGGTCTTGCTAAATTTCATTATATTCCATAAAATGAACTATTTATAAAATACGGATAAAATTATTTAGATTGAACGACTAAGCATATATAATATCTCTCAATAGTTCTCTGCGCCTAATTTTCGCAACGAGGCAAACTAAAAGCATGTAAAACATTTTAGCAAATCAAGCTTTCAACTGCCTTCTGATAATAAACGAAAGGTCTAATAATAGAACAGGTATATATGCATTACGTCCAATTTGGTAGATGGCTTTTTCGAGTTCCTGATTCAGGGTGTAGAATTTCTGCTCAGTGACAAACATGCTCATTTTTTGCATCACTTCGTGTTCGCTATCGGTCATTTTAATGAGTTTTTCGCCACCCATGTTATGCAACAAGCAATTGCGGAAAAACTTCTGTCCATAACTCAGAAAATATTTGAGTTTTTCGCGGTTCATGCCGCTAATGCCTTGCAATGAATCGACAATGTTGCGTACATTTCCAGAAAAAGAAGCCCTGACCCATTTTAGAAAAAGCTCGAAAGTGATTTCATTTTCCTGATTTGCCTGAGTGTATTTTACAATTTCATAATAATTTCCGTTTCCAAGTAATATGGCTTTTCGTGCGGTAATTTCGCTCACACCGTATTGAAGCATCAGGGTTTCGAGTATATATTTATCCTGAATTTTGGGTATTTTTACCAATTGGGTTCGCGATAGTATGGTGTTGAGTATCTGATCGTGGTTTTCCGATACTAAGAGGAACACCGTTTTATCGGGTGGTTCTTCCAATATCTTTAATAGCTTTGGTGCTGCTGCATGAAACAGTTTTTCGACCATCCATATAATGACGACTTTATACTCTGCCTCGTAAGCTTTCAGACTTAGCGTCTGAAGAATGTGGTTGCAATCGGCTGCATTGATGATGCCTTGTTTGGTTTCGATACCGTTTTTCTCGTACCAATCATATAGGTTTACATTATAATCGGTTTGCAGTAAAAACTCACGCCAACTTGCCACATAATCCTTGCTGATGGGCTTTTCGTTTGCTTTTTTGGCAGAAATGGGATAATAAAAATGCAGGTCGGGATGTACCAGTTTTTGATACTTAATGCATGAATTGCACACTCCGCATGAATCGTCTTCTTTTTTATTCTCGCAATTCAAGTATTGGGCATAAGCAATGGCAAGAGCCAGTTTTTGAGTGCCTTCGGGTCCATAAAACAACTGCGCATGACTCACCCTATTCTTTTGAATGGTCTGAATGAGATGTTTTTTAATTTCAGTTTGTCCGGGAATGTCCTTGAATAGCATGAAGGGTAGAGGTTGATTTGGCAACAAAAGTACAAAAAAGACCCAAGAACCAAGTCCCAAGAAGCAAATTCAAAGAAGTTCTCCCTGAAATATTTTTCTTGTTCCTGGAATTTGGGTCTTGAATTTTGAGTCTTGGGTTTTCTTATTCCTCTACAATCTTAGCTGCAAAGAACTGTCGGTTCATGCGGGCTATATTGCTAACGTTGATTTCTTTGGGGCATTCGGCTTCGCAGGCATAGGTGTTGCTACAGTTACCAAAACCCAATTTATCCATTGCTTTCACCATTTTCTTAACGCGGTCGTAGGCTTCTATTTTCCCCTGTGGTAGTAAATTCAGGTGAGATACTTTTGCTGAAACAAATAGCATAGCAGAGGCATTTGCACAAGCGGCAACACAGGCACCACAACCTATGCAGGCTGCTGCATCCATAGCTTTATCAGAATCTGGTTTATTCACTAATATTGAATTGGCTTCGGGAACTCCTCCTGTGTTGGCAGAAATATATCCACCAGCCTGGATTATTGTATCAAATGCCGAACGGTCGACTAAAAGGTCTTTGATAAGCGGAAAAGCTTTTGAGCGCCATGGCTCTATGACAATTTCTTCTCCATCCTTAAATTTACGCATGTGTAACTGACATGTGGTAATGCCGGTATCGGGACCATGAGGTCTGCCGTTTATAAATAATCCACACATTCCACAAATTCCTTCTCTGCAATCGTGGTCAAAAGAAACCGGACATGAAGTGAAGGAAACCGGGTCGTTATTTTCACGGATTAGTTGTTCGTTCAATTGGTCGAGCATCTCGAGAAATGAACAATCTTCTGAAATCCCATTTATTTTATAGGTTGCGAATTTACCTTTTGAACGGGCATCTTGTTGACGCCATATCTTTAACCTAAGATCCATTGTATTTTTGATTTAAAATTGTTCTGAAATAGGTTATTTATAATTACGTTGTTTCAACTCCATCCATTTGAATTCGAGAGCTTCTTTGTTCAAAGCAGGAGCGGCATCTTTTCCTTTGTATTCCCAGGCGGCGACATATCTGAAGTTATCATCGTCGCGTTTAGCTTCGCCATCTTCGGTTTGCATTTCTTCGCGGAAATGTCCGCCACATGATTCTCTGCGATTGAGAGCATCGCGTACGATTAATTCGCCCAATTCCATAAAATCAGCCACTCTTTCAGCTTTTTCCAATTCGGGATTGAACTCTTTTGAAGTACCGGTGATTTTCAAGTCGCTCCAGAATTCATTTCTGAGCTTAGGAATGAGATCGAGTGCTTTTAATAAACGTTCTTCGGTTCTGCCCATACCACAGTTTTCCCACATGATATGACCCAATCTTTTGTGGAATGAATCAACCGATTGTTTTCCATTGATAGACATTAAATGATCAATATTTTGTTGAACTGATTTAACGGTATCATTAAATTCAGGAGTATCTGTTGAAATGCGTGGTGTATGTATTTCTTTTGAAAGATAATTACCAATGGTGTAAGGTAAAACAAAATAGCCATCGGCTAAGCCTTGCATTAAGGCTGATGCACCAAGTCTGTTTGCACCATGGTCAGAGAAGTTACATTCTCCAAGAGCAAATAAACCAGGGATAGTCGTCTGAAGTTCATAGTCAACCCACAAACCACCCATGGTATAATGGACAGCAGGATATATCATCATGGGCAATACATAAGGATCTTCATCCACAATTTTATGATACATTTGGAACAGATTTCCATAACGTTCTTCAATAACATCTTTTCCAAGACGATTGATTGATTGTGAGAAATCGAGATAAACAGCGAGTCCGGTTCCAACACCATAGCCTGCATCACATCTTTCTTTAGCTGCTCTTGAAGCCACATCGCGGGGAACTAAATTTCCGAAAGCAGGATAACGGCGTTCTAAGTAATAATCGCGGTCTTCTTCTGCTATCTGAGATGCTTTAAGGGTTTTATTTCTTATTTTTTCAGCGTCTTCTTTCTTTTTGGGAACCCAAATTCTTCCATCATTACGTAAACTCTCGCTCATCAGGGTCAACTTTGATTGATAATCTCCATGAACAGGAATACAGGTTGGGTGAATTTGAGTGTAGCAAGGATTAGCAAACATAGCACCTTTTTTATAGGCTTTCCAGATTGGACTAGCATTTGAACCCATTGCATTGGTAGAAAGATAATATGCGTTTCCATAACCACCGGTAGCCAATACCACCGCATGACCAAAATGTTTTTCAATTTCACCTGTCACCAGATTTCTTGTAATAATTCCTCTTGCTTTACCGTCAACAACAACTAATTCAAGCATATCGCGGCGGTTATAAAGTTTAACATTCCCCAAATGAATTTGACGGCTAAGTGCACTATAAGCTCCTAATAAAAGTTGTTGTCCTGTTTGACCACGGGCATAAAAAGTACGTTGCAACTGAGAACCTCCAAATGAACGGGTGTCGAGCAATCCACTATAATCGCGTGCAAAGGGAACTCCTTGTGCAACACATTGATCAATAATGTTGTTACTTACTTCAGCTAAACGATACACATTAGCTTCACGTGAACGGTAATCGCCACCTTTGATAGTGTCGTAAAATAAACGAAAAACGCTGTCACCATCATTGCGATAGTTTTTGGCAGCATTGATTCCACCCTGAGCAGCTATACTATGCGCTCTGCGGGGGCTGTCCTGATAGCAGAAAGATTTTACGTTATAACCAAGCTCAGCAAGTGAGGCGGCTGCAGAAGCTCCGGCCAGGCCGGTTCCAACAACTATCACATCAAGCTTACGTTTGTTGGATGGGTTGATCAGATTACAATTTGCTTTATAAAATGACCACTTATCAGTAATATTTCCTTCGGGTTCTTTTGATTGAAGATTTGCCATAATGTCAGATATATGAAGTGTCAATTATTAATGAATGAATAAAAAATAAATTGGAATTGCACAAAATCCAAGGGTAACGAATATGGCATATATTGTGCTGAATCTTTTTACACAAACCGTGTAGCGGGTATGATTAAATCCAAGCGTTTGTATTCCGGATTGCAAGGCATGGTTTAGATGGAAGCCAAGCAAGGCAATTAAAACAATATAAATAAGGGAATACATTTTATTTGTGAATAATAAAATTGCCATTTCGTAGAAATCATGCACGCCTATTCCTTCGGGAGGGGAAACCCATCCAAGTTTCACGAAATAAAAATTCATAAAATGGATGACTAGAAAAATAAAGACTATTGCTCCTGTATAAATCATATATTTTGAAAAGAAGGATGTTTCTGATTTATTACTTTTATAATATCGCACCGGGCGAGAAGAAAAGTTTTTAATAAATAAGATAAGTCCAACAAACATGTGAAGTATAAAGCCGGAAAACAATACTACTTCAAAAATCTTGATTATTGGATTGGTAGTCATAAAATGAACTGCTGCTTTGAACAGTTCTCCCTGGTCGGGAAGTAGCATAAACAGGTTGATTGTAAGATGAACCAACAGAAAAACCATTAGGAATAATCCTGCTAATGACATGATTAGCTTTTTGGTTAGAGAGGATAATGTGTAACTCATTTCTATTTCAGATTTAAAAATTAATTTTAACACGACAAAAATACACTTTCTGTTAATACGTTTGACTTTTTCGTGAAATTTATATTCATTCTAAATAAAAAAGCCACCCCTTAGGGCAGCTTTTCTATTTGAAAATTCCTTTAATAGGCTTTAGTTTCCGTTAATAAAGGTCCAGCTTGTAGCTTCTTTTTTCCATAGAACACAAGCAAGATACATATTAGCAGGATTGCAGCCTGCAGGCACCGTATAAGTGTAGGATTTATCGATAATTGAACCGGCTGCTATGGATGTAGTGACAACTTTTTCGCCTCTATATCCACCTAATTGGTTTACACATCCTCTTAAAACATGAAAATGTGTGTAAGGATCGGGAAGGGAAATCTGAGGAGAAACTACCCCATTTTCCAAAGCATACACGGCAAACCAATATTCACCTGTGCAAGCTGAGAAGAATTTTAAACGGGCACTAATGCTTAATACCGTTCCACTTACGGACATTTTTGAACACATCCCTACTGAAGTGGTACCTGTTGTACCAGTAGTTATGGCGCTGTTTAGGGATGCAGCATCAATGCTAACATTTGGATTGTTGCCCACCGCCATGGTTGGTGTGCCTGAAACATTATATCCACCTGACATTGAAAGTGAAACATTATTGTTTAATGGATCGCCGGTTCCGCAATGAACTGAAAGGGGAACTGTTTTGTTGGGGTTGTCTTTAATTGCCTGCATAAAGCAAGGGATTCCATAAGCACTGCAATTTCCGCATTGAGTTCCGGTGAAATCTAACAAGATTGTTTTGTGCACTTGCAATGGGGCAATGCAATTTCCATCATCTTCTGTGGCTTTTGAGTCGTAGTTGATCGCATCGGCATTGGTGCAGCCTTTTACAGCGGCTTTTTTACAGGATGAAAACATAGCAGCGGTTGAAGCTGCAATGATAAAAATTAAGAGAACTTTTTTCATGTGATTTATTTTAATTTAGATTGGTTTTTATAGTAGACACAAAAAATGGCCGTTTGGTTGCCTAAATCGATTTTATTTTTTGTCAAAGATAATATATTTTCTTTTCCTACCATCAAATTAAGAAATGATTTTCATTCATATCGCTGATATTCAATATAAAAATAAATTTAATTTTACATCAATGAATTCTTTTCGAAAATAATTATTTTGAATAAAAATGAATATTTTCTTTGCTGAAGCTTAAAATATCTCATATGACAAAAAAGCCACAGATTCGCGGATGAATTTATTGAAGTTTCGAAATCAATCAAATCATCAATAAACTGTGTAGCCCGTGTTGTACTTTTTAAAACATAAAGAGGATAGGTAAATAAATAGGTGCCTTTAATTGGAGCTACTTTTATATTTCGCTATGAAAATTTTGAGATTGACCTTATAAAACAAGCTGCAAAAGGTTGACTGATGATTTATAACCAATTTATGATTATTTTTGACACCAGATTGAAATGTTGAAATATTCAACTTTTCTAACTTACACACTTTTTGGGACAGTGTCAAAAAAGGATGTATTTCTCTTAGCACATGTTGTCTTAAGCTTATTAAATGATGTATTTCTCTTAGCACATGATGTCTTAAGCTTATTAAATGATGTCTTAAGCTTATTAAATGACGTCTTAAGCTTATTAAATGATGTCTTTTACTTAGCATATGATGTCTTTTACTTAGCATATGATGTCATTTACTTAGCATATGATGTCTTAAGCTTATTAAATGATGTCATTTCCTTAATAAATGATGTCTTAAGCTAAGAGAAATACATTATATTAAAGGAGATGTTTCATCTGTATAGGCATTGAAATATAAAGTGATAGATACTTAAAATCTGATGATTACGGGATTATTCTTTCTGAAATTTGTAAAATAAAACTAAGATTAGTTAGGGAAAAAGCTTGCAATAGTGCTTAATGAACTCATCCCGGCAGCCTTCTGCACCGAAACGGCAATCAGGATTTCTTTTCCACATTCAGAAAGAGTGATATTTTTTCGAAAGTCAGCTTGAGTAATATTATTTGAAACTGAAATGCAAAACTTGTTAGTAAAACCAACTATAATTTTCTTTCAGTAGAAGCATATTAAATCAAGCGATATAATAGGCTTTGGAAGATTCTTAGTATAACTATGATGGATTATACTAAATTAATATAAAACACAAAGCTTTTATACTTAATTGTGCTAAGCGACAATTTTTATATTAACAATTTATTCTAATTGAAAAACAGCAATCTATATAATATTAACAAAATAAATTTGCTTTCAGCTTCATCTGATTGTATTTTTACAGCACATTTCAGTTCATTTAATATCTATTGGTAAAACAAAAAAATTAAAAACAAAAATTATGAAAAAAACATTTCTACTCTTAATTTTAATTACACTATGCGCCGGATTTCTGTATGCTCAGCGTCCTGTACAAACCATTCGGGGAAAAGTAGTCGACAAACTAAGCGAAAGCACCCTTCCGGGGGTGATAGTGTTAATTAAAGACGATTCTACAAAAAAGCTTAATGCAAGTACTGATTTAAACGGGAAATTCCGAATCGACAAAGTTCCTGTTGGTAGGCATACTATTTTGTTGAAGTTTATGGGATACAATGATATAACTTTAAACAATATTATTGTGGATGCCGGTAAAGAAGTGGTGTTGAATATTGCTATGGAAGAAAAAGTTTATGATTTAAAATCGGCTGAAATCGTTGCTAAAAAAGGATCAGAAGTAAGCAATGAAATGGCAACGGTTAGTGCGAGTACTTTTTCAATTGAAGAAACTGACCGTTATTCAGGGAGTAGGAGTGACCCTGCCCGAATGGTATCAAACTTTGCAGGCGTTCAAGGTGCGGATGATTCAAGAAATGATGTAGTTATTCGAGGTAATTCACCTATGGGATTGCTTTGGAGGATTGAAGGAGTGGACATACCGAATCCAAATCACTTTGCAGTGCCCGGGACAACGGGAAGTGCATTAAGCATACTGAATAATAAGGTTTTTGGGAATTCTGATTTTTTTACCGGCGCATTCCCTGCTGAGTATGGAAATGCAAATGCAGGGGTGTTTGATATCAGAATTCGCAACGGAAACAATGAAAAACATGAGTTTACTGCTCAACTTGGTTTTTTAGGCACTGAACTGGCTGCGGAAGGTCCTATTAGTAAAAAAGCAGGTTCATCCTATTTGGTAACATATCGCTATTCAACTTTGAAAATAATGAGTTCATTGAACATTAGGATTGGAACAGATGCAGTTCCAAATTATCAGGATGCATCTTTTAAACTCAATTTTCCATTGAAGAAAGGGGGTGTGCTCTCAATCTTTGGGATGGGTGGAGCCAGCAAGATTAATATGATGATGAGCGATAAATCGGCAGATGATGTTGATTTATATGGAGATAATAATCGCGATCAGTTGTTTAGTACTTCAATGGGGGTGGTGGGGGTCACTCATTCAATAACATTTAATGCTTCCACTTTTCTTCGTACTACAATATCTTTATATGGTTCGAGGGCATCTTCAAATGATAATATTTTTTATCGTGATACCGTTGCTCCTTATGCTGTTGACACTTTATTTAAGAAAATGGATTACAATTATGATTCACGAAAAATCACACTTAATTCGGCAGTCAATAAAAAGTTCAACACTCGCCTTTCAATGAAGACGGGTATCATTGCCGAACAGTTGTTTTTCAATAATATAGATAGCACTTTTATTGAAGCTACCAGCACTTGGCAAATGCAAGCTGATTATAAAGGGAATTCTTATTTAATTCAACCTTACACCCAATGGAAATATAAACAAAGTGATAATCTCGTTTTCAGTGTTGGACTTCATGCTCAGTATTTAACCCTTGGTAGCCATTTTAGAGTGGAACCACGTGCCGGTATTAAATGGGATTTCTTAAAGAATCAATCCTTAAGTTTGGGCTATGGAATGCATAGTCAGATGCAACCTACGTATATTTATTTTCAACAAAAGAAAAATGTTATTGGTAATCTAACTATGCTGAATCACGATTTAGATTTCACCTATTCGCAGCACTTTGTGTTGGGTTATGAATCGAGTTTCGGGAAGAGTATGCGAATTAAGAGTGAAGTGTATTATCAAAATCTGAGCAATATACCTGTTGATATTCATCCTACATCATTCTCATTGATTAATCAGGGAGCAAGTTTCTCTCGTTTCTTCCCTGATTCGCTGATCAACAAAGGAACAGCTTATAATTATGGTTTGGAGCTTACTTTAGAGAAAACCTTTAGCAATTCGTATTATTTTTTGATAACAGGTTCGCTTTATCAATCAAGATATAAAGGGAGTGATGGGATTGAAAGAAATACCGACTTCAATGGTTTATATGCAGTAAATCTTTTAATTGGAAAAGAATTCAAATTAGGTGAAAAATTAGTTTTTATAAGTGGAATTAAAGTAACTCTGGCCGGAGGGAAATATTATACCCCTGCCGATCAGGCTGCTTCAAAGCTTGCAGGGGAACTTGTCGAAATTGATTCGCTGCGAAATACAAGTCGTACACCTGATTATTTCAGGTTTGATTTGAAACTGGGGATAAAAAGAAATGGTAAAAAGTTGACACACGAATTGGCAATTGATTTGCTTAATGTTTTTCAAACGAAAAATGTATTGGGCCTGATTTATGCTCCCGATCCGAAGAACCCTAATGCCGATCCATTGCATAAGGAGTATCAGTTGGGTTTCTTACCTTTGTTTTATTATAAAGTTGACTTATAGATTATTCAACCTTAAATTGTTTTTCATTTAAACCCAATTAC
>JBAWXL010000173.1:0-10106 GCA_037144095.1 Bacteroidota bacterium | reverse complement strand
GTATAACCGCCTTCGTGTTCGCCTACTTTTTCGCCGTTCACGTACACTTTTGCATCATAATTCACAGCACCAAAATACAGAAACTGGCGTGCCGATTTTCCGGTGTAAGAAAAACTTTTCTTGTACCAAACCGTACCTTCATAATAATACAGTTTGGCTTCCTGTGTATTCCAGTCCCCCGGAACATTCAAATAAGGAGCATTTTCAAAACCATATTCTTTGAATTCTATCCAATTATCGACTGTTTTATTTTTGAAAAAACCGTTAGGATTTGGTTTTTTACGGTAATCAAAATATCCTGATTCTAATGGGTCAATCAATCGATTCCATTTTCCGTTCAACGATTGAGTTGTTCTGCCTCCAATATTTTGAATTAGTGGAAAATATGATGCATTTGTTTGGCTGAAAATAAGTGATGGAATAGACAGCAAGAGTAGGAATAATACTTTTCTAGACCAAATTTTCATCGTATAATATTTTATTCGATTAGTATGAATCGTCAATGTCGGCTTCAATTTCTTATGGAAAATCACTAATAGAAAATCGTTATGCTTCATTAATCGCTGAAACAATTCTTGGATATTGACTGTAATATTCTAAGACAAAAACAATAAAAAAAATGGTAAATAAACTGATTTTATTGTATTGATTTATTAACTATCATAAGACTACGAGCAGCTGCGAATAGTTATTCGTGTTATTTTGAATTTTTACGATATAAGTGCCTTTTAAATTAAGGCTCTTCAAATTCACAGTTTGATTTTCCACATCTTGAAGTTTCATAACGTATAACTCTCTACCTGTTAACTCAATGATAGAAAGCGTTTTGTTAGCACTAATATTTTTTGAACAAATGTTCAGTAAATTTCCTGTCATCGGATTTGGATAACACTTAATAAATTCAGAATTGACATTCGGAGAATTAACCGCCGAAGGTTGATTTCCTGCAATAAATTCAAAATCATCCAACAACACATAGGATGATGACGATGACTGATAAACATAAACATTAATTGCAATTGTCTTTGCTGGAATTACAAATGTTACTTTTTTTTGCTCAAAGACTGTAGTGGATGTGATATTTGATGAGCCAAAATACTTACTGACTCTATCATTATCAATACATTGTGCATTAAAAGTAGCTACTGATGCTCCTGATAATATTCTACACCAAGCAGATAAAGTATATGTATTTCCAGGAATGAAGCCAGTCAATAAAAGTTGAGCCCTCCCTCCAGCATTAGGTCCAATCTGTAATGAAGATGTACCACTATTAACTGATGTAGTGTTGAGTGATGAGTTTCCCCAATCGGAAGTCCATCCTGAGGATATTCCCCTTTCAAAACCAGGGTTTACAATTAGATTTCCTGTCACAGGGTTAGAAACTGTTACATTATAACTTGCTGATTTGTGACCATCGTGTGTTGTTACTGTGATTGTGGCAGTTCCAGCTGCTATACCAGTAACTAATCCTGTAGCATCAACGGTGGCAATATTATTATCTGACGAAGACCAAGATACATTTTGATCGGTTGCATAAAATGGTGACACGGTAGCTGTTAGTTGTTGAGTAGCAGAAACGACCAACATTGCAGGGATTTGATTTATATAAACATCGTTAACCGAAGTATCAACATCAGCCTGTCCCCAAATTACTGTATTTATCTTCGTTACAAGCTCTTTAGCACATGCCAATTGATCTGCAATACGAGGATGACCATCATGAATAAGACTTCTAACAAACTTGTAATAATAAACTTTACTATCTCCACTTGAATTCAAAGTATTAACAACACTCTGAATTGAATTTGTTAATGTTGTTGATGGGGTCATTGGACCAGCTAACAAAAATATGTGTGCATTGGGATAATTTGTTCTGATTTTATTTACAAAAGTTACATATCTTGTTACAAAATCAGAAGGAAACGGACTATCATTATAGCCTAAATTTACACATACTACATCTGCTTGCCACGAACTGAAATCCCACAATGAATAAGTTGCATCATTTCCAGTTCTGTCATAAGTATCGGGAATATTCACTTTGCCTGAAATTGGAGTTAATGTTGCCCCACTTCTAGCAATACATGTGTATTCGGCGCGAAGTCCTCTTGCTGTTATCCCTGCAAACGAATAGTAAGCGTTGTCATAAATCATTGGACCCAGATCAGCACCAAAGTTAGGAACTTCAACCTGTGCACCTTGGGTTTGAGAATCACCGTAAAATTCAATTCTTCTTATTTTTCGATCAGGAGGTGCAACAAGTGTTTTACCATCATCCAGAACGAATCCATTAAAATTGTGACCTTGCCAAGGTGATTCACGTTTAAATACTGCTACTGTGTGAATTGTATCTTTCAACCCCGAACACAAAGTATAGGTATTATTTCCACTTGTAGCTGTCAGTAGTGAATTGACATTATCAATTGACACATTAAAATATGTCGTTGCCAAACTATTCATAATCAATTTAATAGAAGTCCCTTGAAATTTAGCAACAATTTGAGAGCCCGTCCATGACATTTTTGGTGAGGTAGGCACTGTTTTATCGAAACGCCCAATATATTGGATATTTGGATCATTGGGTAAAATTGTGACACTTGCTTTTGTAGTAATAAAAAAAATACTCAGAAGCATAATACTGAAAAGTGTTTTTGTTTTCATGGTAAATAATTGATTTTATGGGTTATATGAAACCCGTTTGACAATTTTTTAAAGACTAAGAAATACTTGATATCACGTTTTTTTGATATTATTTTAAACATTTATTTTTCCCAATTATCCGAACGGAATGAAGGAACCGGCAATCCGGCTGTGTTATATAAAAAACCTTTCCCCTGAGGAAAATTGTAGAAAGCATAACGCAATGCAACCGGTTTAATCACTTCGGGAGACCAAAGCTGTACTTCTTTTTTCACAATGCTTGCTTTTGCCGGGTGAAAAACATGATCTTCGCCTGCTATCTCAAAATTGTCTAGTTCTTTTCCAAAAGTAGTCAATCCATTTACTGTATTTTCAAATGATACAACCAATGAACTGTCTTTTACAACAAAACTCTTGAATGTTGGATTTAAATGATAAATACCTTTATATCCATAAGTTTCAGCCAATGCCCAATAACTTAACCGTTTGGAAATTGTGAATTTTTCTGCCGGATGAACATTGTTTTCTTCGCCCAAATCAAGAGTTGTAACCATACCAGAATTTGGAATTAAAGGTGCAGCTTTAAACTGAGCTTCCCGTTGCACAGCCATAACCCAACTCTTTTTTATGTTTCCCCAGTATGGAGCGATAAAAGATGTGATTTGAACATAATAAAACGGAAAATCACCCGCATTAAATCCTTTCCGCCAATCATTTACCATTCCGACCATCAAATTTGGATAGTCTTTGGAATTTGTGTTGGATTCACCCTGATACCAGATTACACCTTTTATTGAAAAATTAAACAAGGGATAAATTATACCATTATAAAGTTGAGTTGCACGTTGTTGAATCATTGTTTTTGCCTGAGTTGTTTCTTCAAACGCTTTCGGAAATTTACTGACTGTTTCTTTGCTCATCCATGCTTCAATTTTAGAACCACCCCAACTTGAACAGATAATTCCTACCGGTACTTTCAGTTTTTGTTGAATCAATTTCGCATAGAAATAACCTACTGCACTGAATTTCACAACACTTTCAGCATTTGCTGTTTTCCAGGCACCATGACATGTATCAACAGGCACCGGAGAAGAATTATTACCAACAGTGAATAATCGAAGATTATCATTGTCTGCATCAACCAACGCATCGTTGGTTCCATTCACAGGCTGATCTCGGAAACCTCCCACAGGCATTTCCATATTCGATTGACCAGAACAAAGCCATACTTCACCCAACAGAATATTATTTAAAACAAGTTTCTCTTTTCCTGAAATTATTTCAATGGTAAATGGACCACCTGCTTCGGTGGTTTTTACTGCCAATAACCATTCACCTTTATTGTTGGCTGTAGTTTTGTAACTTTCTTTATTCCAACTTGTTTTGACAAGTACCTTTTCATTTAAATTTGTAGTTCCCCACAACTTTACTTCAGAATTGCGTTGTAAAACCATGTTATCGCCTAAAATCGAAGCAACTTTAATTTTAGCATTTAACATTGAAGCCACGAATAAAACAAGTGTAAATAATAAGAGGTTTTTTTTCATTTCTGCTCAAATTAATTAATTTTCAATTTATAACATGTAATCGAATTTCCTCCCAGTGTAGGAATAATAACCAATTTTTTTGAAGGAATATAATCCAAATCACCTGATTGTTGCTTAGTTTTAGTAGTATCGAGCAATTTGATAAGTCGACTGTTTTTTGTTATATAAACCCGACCATCCCAGTTTGAATAAAGAAATTCATTTTTGCCGAGTCGTTCAATCCCATCAACGCCACCGGTTGTTTCGACAAGGGTTTTGATTTCTTTAGTTTTTAAGTCCACTTCCATAATTTTTTGGTTACAGACAATTAGCTTTGTCTTTTCTGCCAACATTCCATTGATTTTTTGCAATTTATCCGATTCGAGCCATAAACTGACTTTCCCATCGGCATAACAGAATATCTTAGCAGCTTTGGTGTCCGAAATGAAAACTTTTCCATTTTTTGTAATAGCCACATCATTCAGAAAAACAGCACCTTCGACTTTTATTTTACGGATTATTTTTGCTTCTTTAATGCTAATCAAAACCAATTCATCAATATCAGTAACAAAAATAGTATCCTTGAAAATTTCCATTCCTTTAGGTCCATTCAAACCTTCCACCCATTTCAGGTTCTCAATTTTCCCATCAAGCGAAATTTTGGAAATAAAACCATTTCCATCTTTTTCGTACATATTTCCATTAATATTAGAAACAAAAATGCTTTTCCATTTTGCATTATACAATGCTGTTTCAGGGTTTTTGAAAATTGTATCTGTAGCCCAGACCAGTGATAATGATTGAGAATAAACACAATCATTTACTAATAAAAAAGTGAGTATAAAGAAAACTGTGTTTTTCAACATTCAGTTTGAATTAAATGGTTTTTTATCTCAAAATTAAATCTCCAAAAGCATAAGGCGATCGCATTGGCCAGGCACCTACCCAATCGTAGAGTTGTCGGCCTTTACCATCATTATCTCCGTTTGCAAAATTTATTCCCATTGTTAAACCTTTGTGCGGTTTAACGGAAAGTTCTTCCCAAGGGAAACTGAGCGTAATTAAATACCCTTTATCAATATCAGTACTGTCGTTCATTGTTCCTAATAACTGAACTAAAATTCCTGCTTTTCCATCCCAATTTGGGTCACTCAAACAATTTTTGTTTCCACGGTCGTCTTTTTTTATTCCTAAGATATTGACATGATAAATAATGTCATTTTCGCCCCAGCAACTATCTTTTTTATTTTGAGTATCAATTAAAACCTCCAACATATCGTCCAAGTAAAGCTTTGCATTATCTTTTTCGGTTTGATATGCTCTCAAATCAGTATCAGTAACTTTGAAAAAGAAATAAAGTGAATCGTTGTCCCATATTGAAAAAACAGAAAGACAATTTTCGCTTTTGGCTTTTTCTCCGGTAATTTTTATTGTAAAAGGTTTTACCCAATCGGCAGATTGCCAATTGGGTTGAACCTTTTTCATTTTATAATCTGAATAAATCTTTTTGAGAGATTTATCTATTATTTGAGAATATAATTTTGAAGGACAGATTAGAACAATAAAAAGTAAAATAATGCCACTAATCTTGTTGATATTCATACATTTATCTTGGATTCGTTTGATTTAAAACTCCAGGAATATTGTTTCCTCCAGGAATTAAGAAAAACAATTTGGCACGTCGATCACTTTCACCAATAAAAACAGTACCATCGGCGGCGGTACACATGGCATCGAACTGGTAACCAATTCGGGAATAATAGGGGCTACGGTCAACTCCCAACACACCATAATCCACAAACCCATCATTAGCATCGTACGAATACATTTGACATACATTATCTTTTTCACCACAAATCATATATAATTTTTGGTCTTTTCCCAGGGTCATTGCCCGTACCCGTCTTTCTACACGCGGTTTTCCCAAAACAATTAGTTTACTGTTGGCTACATCAATTTTGAAGATAAATCCATCCGTTGAACTTCCAAATAAATTACCGTTTTTATCTGGTATTAGTTGTTCCACTACCGGAAAACCTTCATACTTTTGAGTAATCCAGTATTCGCCCGGAACTCTCATTAAAGTCTGTTGAATTTTTGAAGTGACAGGGTCAAAATATGTCATAAGACCGTTATCACCAGAACTTAGGACACGACCGTCAGTCAGACAAATCAGCGATTTTGGCACATTTCTCCAGCAGCGTTCAGGACCTGAATACGATTTTACAGTAAGCCATTGACCATAATTTTTAAAAAGTTTGGTCTTTAAATCGTACTCAAAAAACAAAGCTTCAGGATAAGAAATTCCATAAATTTTATCTTTCTTAGTGTTGATAGTCATGGCATAAATGGAATTAGCCGGAATTGCTATACCAAGATCTGTAACTTTTGCAGTTTGTTCAGGCATGTAAACCGTTGCATCACCTTCCTTTGGATTGTAAACAAAGATTTTACCACCTTCAAATGATTTATACCTGTTTTTTATATCGTCCCACATTTGCGTTTCAATCATTCTTCGACCATGAGGAACTTCTTTTGATAAATTGAACAATGACAGTTCGTTCATACCAGTTCCGATATAAATTAATCCATTTTCTCCTTCAACCAAACTATGATGCACTCCGATCGTTCCCGGAATTTTACCAAGCGGATACACTTTATTTGTCAGATAATCGAAAATAAATAAGTAGGATTGTTTACCGGAAGTTGCCCCATACACTTTTCCATTGGAATGAGCCAATAAAGCAGAAATTGGCGCGTCATCAGCCGGAATTTCAGTAGCTGCCTGATATCCCAAATCGCGCAAATCGAGCCGTTGGGCATCGAAAAATGGGTTTACAAATTTCTGTGCTGAACTAAATGAACATGCGAACAAAAAGATCAACAACACACTCAGATTATATTTTAAATAATTCATATTTGTCGAATTTTAATAGTGATTAAATTTTTAATTTACTTTTTTGTTGGGTCAAATGCAATCAATCCCATACTGAAAGGCCAGCGACGACCTACTTCTCCAACAACCAAATCCTTGTTTTTTTCTTCGATAGCTCCAACAAAATAAATTCTGCCATCTTTTTTACCCGTGCATGCTCCACCTAAACCAAATACCATATTTCCATCTTTGGTAACCAATTGTCCATGAGATTTGCGCTCTTTCGTTTTCAGGTTATAACTTATTAAATAAGAAGCTGGTGGAAAATAACCACCGGCAACTTTTGCTTGAAAATCCTCTTCATCTTTTACATCCCACGAAGTTCCCACATAATCAAAAGAGCTTGAAGCAGTTGGCGCATAATAAATAATACGATCATTTGAAATGGTCAATGCCAGCGTTGCAAATGGAATGGATCTTGGATTCTGATTATTCCAGTACTGAGGTGCAGTTAAAGGAGTAATGTATTCTATTTCACCTTCTTCACCTTTGTGGGTATCGTACTTGAAAAGCATGGAGTTTCCACCAATAATACCGTAAGCTACTTTGTCAATGGGATCCCATTCTATTACACGCCAAATAACTTTACGATCAATCATTGGTTTTGACATGGTGCGCGGTAAAACTCCCATATCATATTGTAAACGGATATTCGGGAAATCAATCACTTCATCTTTCACTGGATCGTATTTCCAAATCTGCGCTACCGGGAATGAGCCATACACATTACCTTTATCGGCGGCAAAAATGGTGCGGCAAATATCCCAGTCATCGACTTTCACAAGATCTCGGGTTAACCCATTTTTTATTTCATGCATATATAAATGACCATCTTCAGCTAAGCCATATAGGCGATTGTAAACCGGTTCGTAAACCATACCGAGTAATCCATACAAACGACTAATTTTCCCTAATACTTCCACTTTATCCAGTTTGGGATTGTATCGATACCAATAAGCACCTACATAACTTCCCGGATCAATACATTCAGGACCGGTATCCTCATTCAACCCACCAAAATAGATATTTCCTTCACTGTCTTCACCCATACGAACATGAATTTTACCATTTGTGGTAATTCCAGCACCTCGTTCGTTGTGTAATTCGGTCAGGTCAACAATATGACGCATTTTTTGTGTTTCCGGGTCAAATTCGTAAAAATGAGCAGCTTCCGCATGTGTACACAAACCGATATAAATTTTACCACTTTTGGCACCGTACAATGCACTCCACATACTTTCTTCCCGATTATTACCGGTAAATCGATACTGATCGACAATTGCTTTTGGCTCGTTTTTAAAATCGATTTTCTGAGCAAAAGCGTTTCCTGAGATATTTAATAAAAATATCACCAGAAATAAATTTAAAATTTTAGTTTTTAAAGTCATTACATTCATTTTTAATAGATTATCTTAATATATAATGTGAATTTATTTTATAAATTTTCCACTGATTTCATTGTTTACTTTTACGAGATAAATGCCTTTTGAGAATACATCAACGTCAAATTTCATCATTTTTCCATCTGAGATTTTTTCGATTAATTTTTGTCCAGTAGAGTTATAAATCGCAACTTTTGAATTCGTTTCCTGAATTTCAACATTCAATTCATTTAATACAGGGTTTGGATAAATTTTTATAGGAGATTCATTTAAAGAAACATTTTGAATATCTGTATATGAACCAGCTGTATAAAAGAAATTGGAAGCTTTTCCTGAAATGGTTATGTAATTAGCTGCATTTGCAGAAGTTACAAGAGTTCCACCTACGGTAAGATTCTCAAAAGTTATGTTTTTTATATCACCGGTACTTGTAGAAGTAACATTTCCATTTCCATTGAAATAACTTATGCGAGCCGGCATCTGAGGTATTGAAATATTTCTGAATGTAATACCATCTATTGAACCAAGACCTAAGTTAAATGCAGAATTATTTACCCAATTCGGATCTGTTTGTTTGATATCAACCCCGCAAAACATATATATCTTTTTATCCATTCGTATATTTTCAATTACCATATTAGTATAGGTTGCACCATTATCGTTTTTCAGATTTATAATTGCCTGAACAGTTCCATCCGAAGTAGTTTTTGCACCTCTGTCACAAGCAATAATATCCAGACCTGATACCGTAGCATTGATTCCTTTATCGGTACTATTCCATCCCAATTGGATAACAGAACCAGCCATTTGCTGCCAAACTACATTATCTTTAATTATCATTCCTATACTAATCGGTTTCAAAATATCGTCGTTAATTTTCAAAAAACAATCCTGCATCAATGAATAATTTCCGAGTACTCCGACATCAGACTCCATTGCCCAAGCAATCATTTTTATGTTCTTCACAATAGAGTTACTTCCATAAGCGATAATTCCCTGATAACCCTGAGGTGAATCCAAAATAGTAATTCCTTCCACATTTACTGAGCCAACATAGGCATCAATCATCCCTCTGTAAGTTGAATAACCGGGAATATTAATTCCAGATAGTATACCTCTACCACGGAAAGTTGTTGTTCCAGCCACACCTGTAGTTTTGAACCTTCCTTTGACATATGCGCCTCCAGCGAGGTAAACTGTTTTGCCAACCGGAATACTTTGCATTGCACCACCATCATATCCGACATCATAAATGCCAGGGGCATAATAAATTACATTGGGATCAGTAGCTGAAGGCACATTTGTTTCCAAAGGATTTGCAAATATAAAAAGCGGGAATCGAGCTTCGCCATCTACTTCCAGATAATAATTCCCTGCACTACTTATCGGAATTGAAATTACATTACCACTAATGGTTGCTTTGACATTTTTAGATAATGGATGAACTGTAACAGTTGAAATTGTTGTCCGTAACGGCATAGTAACCTGTACAACGATCTGACCACTAAATGAAAAATTTGTAAAATGATTTTCTTTTGTCAGATACACTTCATCATAAGGCCAATTTGTTAACCATCTTGGATCATTATTAGGATCCTTATAAACATACGAAGACTGAAT
>JBAWXL010000172.1:0-10111 GCA_037144095.1 Bacteroidota bacterium | reverse complement strand
CTATTAGTTATAAACATCGTTGTTAACAATCCCTTATCCCGAACTCAGGTTATTAGGGTAAAGGTTTTTATAGAGAAGCTTCCTATATCCTTTTGCTTTCACATTTTCATATCCCTTTTCGCCAAAGGTATAATAGCCTTCAGAAGGTTCGCTCGAAACAATTTCTGTATTTGGGTTGTACGCTTCCCAATTCATGGCAACAAAAAAGGTTCTTTTAGTAGTATCTTCACTTTTACTTCCTTCCTGTTTTTCCCTTTCTTCTTCCGAAACCTTTTCAATCTTATCTAATCTGAATACAACGCCCTGCTGAGTGAAAAATATTTTATCCGAATTATTAATAGCATATTTAATAGGAAGTGATGATTTTGCCCAGACTTCAAACTTCCCAAAATTCTCAACAAAAACATCCGTTTGGAATGGATTATTGGTAGTCCAACCTCCCGTTTGCCTTGCATTTTGACTATAAGAGATATTCATCCCAAATAAAAACAACACCCAATAAACAATTCCCTTTTTCATAATAAAAGTTCATTAATATATACAAGACACTTTTTTTAGGCAAAAGGTTGTCTGATGGTAAAATTATATATTTTTATCATGCGAATAAAATATTTTCATTTTTTCTTGCACATTTGAAGAAAAAGCATTTATTTTGCGTTGATTTTTCATCTATCTAAGCACTTAGGGTTAAGAGAAATTATTTCTTTCAATATCTGATCATATATTTCTTTTCTTAGGGCAGAAATAGGGAATTAATCGGGAACGTTCTTTATAGGCTGATTAGGTTTTATCCATTTCTGATACGATTTTTAAATGATGGAATAAATATTTTGAATGGCGGAGGAAACTTCCGGAGTCATTTTTTAATTTTTTTTGGCCATCGAAGAAAATTATTCTGCGACGCTGGAAAATTATTCCATGACGGAAGAAAATTATTCCGTGACGGAAGAAACTTTTTCTGCGACGAAATAAGTTTAAGAAATGATGTTAGAAGTTTATTCTGAGATGAAATAAATTTTCAACATCATCGAATAAATTTAAGAAATGGTGGTGGAAAATTATTCTGTGATTTCAGAAGCTTAAACTACCGCGGTAGAATTCTAATTGCTGACTATAAAAAATGATTTTATAAGACAATTTTATTAAATTAACTTATTGAAATATTGAATATTAATTTTAAAACTACCTACAATGAAAATTTTTTATTTTCCAACCAAAGCAGCTGACAAGTTGCAATTTCATTTTAATTTCAGGACAGAAATTCCTTCGATAGGTTTAAACTTGGGATTAACGCAAGAGGAGATAGATGATATTATTGCCGATTATCTCGTAGCTGTCTATATTTCGAATTTGATCAGCATCGTCCGTCCTTTTTCGGAAGAAGTGACGACCTATAAAGATATTGTATTGGATGGTGCAATTGGTTCACCCCTAGGTCCATTACCTGTAATGCCAGCTCTTCCGGTGGCTCCTACAGCAGTTCCTGCCGGCATTTACAAGCGTTTGGCAGCCACTGTTCAACGTATTAAAAATCATAAAAATTATAACGAGTCTATTGGAAAAACTTTAGGCATCATTGGTGCCGAACAGACGGTTGATGAGGAAAATGCCAAGCCAGAGGTTAAAGTTCTTCATTCTAACACAGATGCTGTGGCTTTGGAATTTGTAAAAAGTGTTTTCGTTGGAGTAATTGTTTATGAAGGTGTTTACACAAAATTGGCCGGGAGCGAAGAAGCCTATTTGAAATGGACCGAAATTGGAAGAGCAACCACCTCCCCTTACCTTGATAAACGTCCAGTGGCATCCGAAAAACCTGAAGTTCGTCATTATAAGATGCGCTATATGGTGAAGGATGTTGCCATTGGTTTAGATTCAGACACCATCACGGTGATAGCTTCAGTGGGAATTTAAATCTTAGTTATGAGTTATGAATTATAAGTTATGAGTTATGACTTAGGCTTATAGGTTCCATAAAACGACAAAGGCTTGAACAAATGTTCAAGCCTTTGTCGTTTTCAATAATATCATTATATAATTGTATCATTATATAATTCACAAAAAAGCCCCGCAAACCATATTGCGGGGCTTTTTCAATACTATATAAGGAGTATTATCTAACTACATTCACCTTAAAACTGCTGGCTTTGTCTTTATTGATCACTTTCAAAATATAACTTCCAACAGCTACATTCGAAACATCAAATGAATAGTTACCACCAATTTTACTGTCAGTCATAACCAATTTGCCAAACATATCATACAACATTACATCAGCATTTACAGCATTTCTAACGTTCACAACATTGGCAGCAGGATTAGGATACACATGAATTTCGGCAGCACCGTCTTGATTTTCAACAGCAGCATCAACAGCCACATTAATATTGTCGATATATAAATTGTTGCCATAATCGCTCGTACCTTTAAATTTAATTAATACAGCGCTTTGTCCAATATAAGGAGTTAGTGAAATATATTCATTTCTCCACTGAGTAGCAGTTGGTACAAACGAACTTGTGGTAGTAGTACCGGTAGCTAAAGTAGCGCCCGATTTGTTATACAAACTAGTCCAGGTAGCACCGCAGTCAGTAGAAATAAACACTTCCAATTTATCAGCATAACTTGTCGAATAAAGAGCATGAGCCACATCAAAGGTCATTCCTAATGTAGAAGCTGAAGAGAAATTAAGAGGAGATAAAATCAATTCATCATAAAGTCCGGCAGGAATATCATAAAACAACAATCTTGCAGAAGCAGTACTTGCACCCCATCCACCAGTTGTAGCTTTCGACCATGTGTATTGATCATTATCAGGATTATTAATAATGAAATTAGTTGGAGGGAAAGCAGTACCCTGGAAACCTTCCGATAAAGGAATTGCATTATAAGTACCAACTATGTTGAAATTTGAATATAAAGTATCATTTTTCTGGTTCATGTCAACGGTATTATTCACTTTGTAAATATAAGCCCAGAATTTATGAGATCCGGCAACAGAAGTTAAAGTAGGAAGCGTAACCGAAGCAGTTCCGCCAAAAGCTAAACTTCCATTCCAAATAATGCTATCAGGAGCTGCATTATCAATTCTGTATTTAATTTTACAAGTAGTAACAGTGTCGCTACCATTATTTTTCCAAGCTACCTGAGGAGTAATCGTAGTTGTACATTGTAAAACAGGAACACCGGTAATTCCGGTCATAGCAGCATCCAAAGGAACAGGAATAGGAGCACTATAAGCAGCTTGTTTCACATTCTTGTTTGAATTATCCTGTATCCATGAAACAACAGCCACCTGATTTTTATCATAAATATATGAAGGGAGTAAATAAGCAAAAGTCACACTGTCTTTTTGTCCAACGGTCCAAGCAGTAGCAATAGTCGTTCCCTGATCACTTGGCAACATTTTTCTCATAACTTCATAAAAATCGGTTTCGCCATTCGAACCCGGAGCAGAAGCAAAATGAATTTGCTGTTCAGTAATTGCAACATGACATACAGGAGTAGTCATGGTGATAGCTTCAGTACAAGTAAACACACATTTAATAAAAATAGAGTCGAAATTAGTCGACATCGTGTGTGTTAATACCATAGTAAAAGGTGCAGAAACTGCAGCTTCAGTAGTAATCATTGCTTGTGTAATGCTGGCAGGATGAATGTTCTGAGCATTTCCATCTTCTTCTGCATTAGGCACACCGGTTACTCCATAATAAGTAACACGTGTAGCAACTTCCGTTTGATTTTGAGCATTCATTGGGTCAGTACCAGGCCAAACTGTTTGATACTTTAAAGCAACAACTTTGTCAGCATTTGCATTCAATAAAGTATTAAAAGCAGGATTAGCAGCAGCACACGGACCGCATGATGCATTAGTAAATTCCTCCATCAAAATCATACGAGGTGATTTTGGTGAAGATGTTGTAACCTGAACTTGAGCTGATAAGCTCAAAGCAGAAAGTCCTAAAATAAGACTAAGTAATTTTTTCATCATTCTAAATGGTTTTAAGTGTAAAAAATAATTTTAATTATGGCACAAATGTAATCATATTATTTGTACTTTTACCAATTCAAAATATTTTTTTTTAAACAAGCATTTTTAATGTAATTTCAAAACCCAAATCCTATGAAAAAGCAATACTTTTCTTTAATTCTACTTATTTCTTTCGCATTGATTTCCAATATGGTTATCAGTCAAAACATCACTTTATCTTACAGCGGAGGCGCAATTGCAAATGGTGGTTCTATCACAGTCCACGATTTAGCAACAACCCCTGTGATTAGTGCAAATGTATACATAACTAACACTACAACCGACACACTTCAACTAAAATGCAGGAAATTTGTCATTGATACTGTAACTGGAACCACAAATTCGTTTTGTTTTGGTTTATGTTTTGGTTCCACAACTTATGTTTCACCCGCTCCAGTTGCTTTCGCAGGTGGAGTTACTGATATGTCTAGTTTTGTTGGTGATTATTCACCCAATGGAATCTCAGGTACCACTACCATTCGATACCTTATTTTCAATGTCAATAATCTAAATGATACAGCTTCATTTATTATTAATTATTATGCCGAACCCACATCAGTTAACGAATATGCAGCTAATCTTATCTCTGTAAATGCCTATCCTAACCCTGCCAATAGTTATGTCAGTATTAATTACGATATCTTTAAAGATGTCAGCAATGCAAAACTGATAATTCGCAATATACTCGGAAAAACCATGAAAGAAATTCCTTTAAATTCAATTTCCGGAAGACTTAATGTGAATACTGAAGACCTTGATGAGGGAATTTATTTCTATTCAGTTGCAATCAATAACGATATCCAGAATTCGAAAAAACTTATCATCAGGCACTAGAATTATCTTGATTAATAAATCTCTTTTGAGATAATTCTCCGGAATAATATTTTTCTAAACCTAACTTGTTAAATAAACTTGTTAGGTTTTTTATTGACACTTTATTCTTATGTATTGTTTCTCCAAAAAATTGATTTATTACGAATACCAACTCATCTTAAAAAATCACTACTTCTTGACATTAGGAGCAATCGAGTCTGTCATTAAAAAAATATCTTCGTTTTCTCTTTTCATCAAATAAGTTTCACGAGCAAACTTTTCAAGATAAGAAGGGTCAGTTTGAAGCTTTCTGATTTGCATATTATCGCGAATGATTTCGCTTTTATAGAAATTAAGTTCTTTTCTCAAGCCTTTCAACTCACTAATGAGTCCGTACTGCGAAATTAAATTGTTCTTATCCATAAACCCAACCCAAACTAAAAAAACAATTCCGGCAATCAGATATCTGTTATTAAAACGAGAGAAAAAGCTCTTGATTTTTTGAAAATTGATTTTCATAATAATATCGTTTAATGTTTTTCAATAAGTAATTTTTCAGTATTTATTTTGAAACGATTCCCAACTTTCACAATATAGAAACCTTCCTGCAAATCTACAATATTTATATCAACAATAGATTGAGAAAATGAATTTATCAGGTCGCTTCTGCATTGTTGACCCAAAGAATTAATTATTTGAATAGTTACATTTCCTGTAAAAGCTGATATGTCAATATGTAAAATATCATTAACCGGATTTGGATAGAGAATGATATTTTGATTATTCCCTTTAGGTTCAGGCGAAATAGATGCTGTTGGATCAAAGCCCGGAAGATTGCTTACACCTGAATTGAGAGGGTCTAACCAATCTTTCAATCGCATTGTCGAATCAGTTCCGTCCCACGAGACTGCAAACCTGCCAAAATTATCACTTGTTAAACTTGTGCAAGAAGCACTCCCTCCAAATAATTGACCAATAATTCTATGATTATTACTAAACAAAGGAGATCCTGAAGATCCGGGTTCAGTTGTCCCCAAATCCCATGAACCAATTTGCCAACAGGCTGCCGAAGGGCTTCCCCAATCAACAGCCGTGGGAGGGTCATTATCGAATGTAATTTTCTTTATATCAGCTTCAGGATGATGAATGCAAACTGAATTCGTCGAAGGAGTTCCCGAATGATCCCAACCTGCATAATATGTATTAAATGAATTAGGGGGAGTAGCATTCATTTTAACTAAGCAAAAATCAGAACCTGAATTACGGGCTTTAAGCACACTGCCCGAAGTAGTAACTTGATTATGGGTTGGGGAGGCCCCCGGATTATCACATGTCGAACTTTGCCAATTAAACCAAAAAACCCATGATGCAAAATCATTGCTTGCCGAACAATGATTAGCCGTAAGTATATAAGGAGTTCCGTCATTGCTGGTATTATTCACCAATGCACCCGAACAAAACCCACCTCCATTAACTACCAACATGCACACCGAACGAACCTCATTTTCCCAGCCTGCTGCTTCCGGACAAGCCACATTCTTATTGCAACTCCCACTGGCGCCAAATGATTTGGCATAAGCGAAAACATCTCTATAAGCATGCGTAACTCTCCACAAATTCATTTCCCCTGCAAATGAAACATCTTTGGGTTCATAATATTCCAACGTAATTTCATCCCCTTGAATCAATTGGGTTGCAAAAAAGTTATCTGTTTGATTATTCTGTTCTGTAAAAGCCCCTAACACATCACTGTGATTCGTATTATAAATATACAATTCCGCATTAGCGGGCAAATGAAATTTATTAAATGTCAAATTAATACTATAAGCACCTGTTGATTTAATCCTCAAACGCCAAACCTTAGAACCATCCTTCATCATCGACCAAACACCTGAATTATATAGCGAAACATCCACAAATAAATTTTCACCAAAGCGCCACGGAATATCTTTTTGGAGATTATTGATAGCATCTTCGCTTAACAACTTGTCAATATCAATTGCCGGCATTATCAGTAATGGCACTTCATTATTTAACTCCGATTTCAATTCAGCTTTAAAACTTGGCGGAGTCCCTTTCTTACTTATTTGAGAAAAAGCTAAAGTTGATATGATGACAACCAACAAAAACGTGGCACTATATTTTTTCATTTAAGATGTTTTAAAATCTGTTTATTTAATTAAGACAAAAAAATAGGGTTAAAATATGCCTGAGTATAAAATTAAATTTTTGTTGGATGAATAAAAGGATAAGTGTCTCGGAAGAATGTAAACTCCATCACAGGAAAATGAATAAATTTCTCCATTAATATTCGGGTAATAATAAACATCTCTCCACTTTTCAAAATAAATCCCAAATATTTATATCGACCAAAAGGTTGATAAAAACTGGGCATTAAATCAGGAAATAAACCCCCAACATGCATTTCAATTTCAGCAATTTCCGAAAATTGAACCACTCTTCCACTCTTGAAATACATTTTCTGCTCATCAAAATCAATTTCAAACTCATTATGTCTGTCATTTAAATAATAGCTCAGCAAAATAGGAAAACGAGCATAAGCATATATGCTCAAAGGATTCATCGTAATAGCTAAATACGCAAAGAAATCATGTGTAAAATAAAGCAGGTTCGCAATGATAAAAATAATAATCAATAAAAAAACACTTAGCTCAAATCGTCCCAACCTAAAAACATCTTTCCACGAAACGGTGTAAAGTGTTTTCCTTATTTGGTTTTCGGGAGGAAGTTTCTTTCGTTTAACTACCTTCTCTTCGGGAAAATATATCAGCATTCTTCTATCAGTCTTGGATTAAAGAAATTACTTTTAAACCGAGATCTTTTGATTTACCATTTCAATAATTTCACGCTCAATCAAAAATGCACTTTCTTCAATGTGTTTTCCTTCAGATAAAACATTTTCAACAAAATCTTTATCTTTCAAACCTGAAGCATTAATTTTTACATTTAAAAAAGCCCCTCTTATAGCAGTCAATGCACACAAAGCCCCAACTCCGGCATCGGTCACCGAATTTGGATTTCCCACTTCCACCATTGCCCTGATGATTTCAAAAGAACTAAAAGCAGTTTTCATAACTCTAAAAGGAACTTCAATTGCATAACGGGTGGCATCCTGAATAGCTGCTGTCCGGGCAGCTTTTTCTTCGTCGGTCGATTTTGGCAAACCAAACGAATCCATTATCTTATTAAACGAACGGGTATCCTCATCCACCAAAAATAACAATTGGTCTTTCAAGGTCTGTCCTTTTTCAGCCCAATCCGAAAACTCTTCCCATCTTTCGTCCCAACCTGCTTTATGTGACGAAAGGTTTGCCACCATGGTTGCCAATGAAATTCCTAAGGCACCAACATAAGCAGACACTGATCCACCTCCGGGGGCAGGTGATTCAGAAGCTGTTTCGTCAGCAAAACCCGTGCAGGTCATATCCACCAACTTCTTTTCTTTATTTTCAGCTTCAAGCAAATATTCAATAATTTTTTCTCTCGGATTGAAAGGCTTTAAATCATCCAATCCTAACGATTTCACCGCAATTTTAATGATTTCGACTTCCGAAACTCCTGTCGAACGGTTTTGTTTTTTCAAAAAATGTTTCCCTGCGTCAATCATTGATTTCAGTGGAACCAACCCCACCAACTCCGAACCCGTAACTCTCAATCCTCTTTCCTGAGCCTTTTTGCACGATTCTTCAAATGCTTCATGCACCGAAGTAATGCTGATGTTTGTCAAATTAATCGAAACTTGCGCAATTCCATATTCTTCAATAAACCATCCAATGGCTTTGCAAGCTTTCAGCGAACCGGGCGTCCATATTTCTTTTCCATTTTCATCCACTGCGATTTTCCCTGTAACTGGATTTCCAACACGCACCGGACGACCTTTTTCACGTATATCAAACGCCAAAGCATTGGCGCGTCGAGTAGAAGTAGTATTAAGATTAATATTATAAGCCACCAAAAAATCTCTTGCACCAACAGCCGTTGCACCTGCATGAGCATTAAACTTAGCAGGCCCAAAATCAGGTTTCCAATGAGGGTCCGAAAGTTTTTGAGGCAAGCCTTCATATTCCCCCGAACGGCAATTAGCAAGATTCCGACGTTCGGCCGTAAAAGCTGCATTTTCATAACAATAAACAGGAATATTCAATTCCGCACCCACTTTTTCAGCAAGTTTGCGGGCATACACCACAGTTTCTTCCATCGTAATCCCCGAAATCGGAACAAAAGGACACACATCTGTGGCTCCCATCCTTGGATGTTCGCCTTTGTGTTTACTCATATCAATTATTTCAGAAGCTTTTTTGATTGCCCTAAAAGCAGCTTCCACCACAGCGTCCGGTGTGCCCACTAAAGTCACAACAGTTCTATTGGTAGCTTTGCCCGGGTCAACATCCAGCAGTTTAACACCTTCAACAGTTTCTATCTGGTCAGTAATTTGTTTGATAATGCTCATATCGTTCCCTTCACTAAAATTGGGAACACATTCTATTAGTTGTTTCATTGAATTTGATGAATTTATAAAGTGCCGCGAAATTACAAAATACCCCCGAAATGAGAAGGCATTTTCACAAAAATATATATTCCGCCCTTAAAGTCTCAAAACCCAAGCCTCAAATTCCAAATTCCAAGAGTCAAATTCAAAAAGAATTTCAACTATTTAAAAACTTCCCCCCTTGGATCTTTGAATTTAAAATTTGGGGCTTGGGACTTATATTCGAATAATATGTATTTTTGCCCCCTAATTTAAACTATTGAAAACATGGATGAATTAAATGAAATCTTGAATTATCATTTCTTAGGAAATACCCTCGAAAAATATTGCTGGTTTGTTGGAATATTAATTTTCGGAATCATTTTCCGTCGTTTGCTGTCAAAGTTTTCAAGCAAACTACTCTATCGATTGTTCAAACGATACGCCAACGAAATGAGTTCCGACAATTTTTTCGGCATCCTCCACAAACCATTCACAAGCCTCATTCTCCTCATATTTTTCTACATCGCCATCAATCAGCTCAAATATCCCGAAGAATGGAAATTGGTGGGCAAAGACGAATTTGGTTTAAAAATGATGCTCGACAAAGGCTTCCAAATACTTTTCTTTTCAGTAGTCATTTGGATAATGTTACGAATTGTCGATGTAATTGGCGAAATCCTTAAGCGCAAAGCCGAACAAACCGAATCAAAATCCGACAATCAAATTGTGCCCTTTCTCATCGATGCCCTTAAAGTAGTGGTCGTAACTTTGGGCGTTTT
>JBAWXL010000171.1:0-10315 GCA_037144095.1 Bacteroidota bacterium | reverse complement strand
TTTAAAGGCAAAGGTATTCATTTCTATTTACCCATACAAATCGTTATAGAACCATATAATTGTTTGTTTTGAACAAAATATTTTAACTTGTTGTTTAATAAAATAAAACCATGAAGATAAAAATTTTCTGCCTATTCATTTTATCCATTTCAATGGGTAGTTTTGCACAGAAACCAATGCAAGAAAATAAAAACAATTTAACCAATTCAGGATCGAAATTTCTTTTCCCTGAATTAGCTTACGCTTATGATGCATTAGAACCTTACATCGATAAGTTGACAATGGAAATTCACTATTCAAAGCATTTTAAAACCTATTATGATAATTTTCTGAAATCAGTAAAAGGCACTGAATTAGAAAAAAGCGACATTAAATCCATTTTTAGTAATATCAGTAAATCTCCTGTTGCAGTCAGAAACAATAGTGGGGGATTTTACAATCATTTGTTGTTTTTTGAAAACATGACTCCTAATTTCAAAGGAGCATCAGGAGCTATACTGGAAGCAATAGTTAAAGATTTCGGGTCTTATGAAAATTTCGTAAATCAATTTGAAGAAGCGGCTAAAACCCGATTTGGGAGTGGCTGGGTTTGGCTTAGTATTGATGCTGCCCACAAACTATTCATTTCGTCCACACCTAATCAAGATAATCCTTTAATGGATATTGTTGATAAAAAAGGGACCCCTTTGCTTGCTCTTGATGTTTGGGAACATGCTTATTATTTGAAATATCAAAACCGCAGACCTGAATACATTTCTAATTTTTGGCACGTTGTTAACTGGGAAATGGTAAATAAACGATTGCTGGAAGCGCTAAAATAACTAACTCATTACTTTTTTTAAAAGCTCAAAGATTTTTTTCGCTAAGGGTTGCTTTTTGTTTTATCTAGTTAAACGATTTGAATTCAGCTGATTATAGGTCAATTTTGCTTAAAATGAATTTATGGTTCTTGGTTTTATGTATTAAACTAATGAATGAAACAAATTATTATGTAAATTTGTAAACTGGAAAATCTCTTTAAAAACAATAATAAATTTAATATGAAAAAACTATTTACACTCATGTTATTCGTAGTTTACAGCTTGAATATCAATGCTCAAACTACACTAATTCAGGAAGGATTTGAAACAATACCTTTTCAGTTTACTTCATCCCAAACAGGAGGAGTTAACCATTGGAATCCTACAACAAATTATCAAAAATCGGGTTTAAAAGCAGACTCTTGTACTGTTCAAACAGGAATTTCGACTTTTTTGTTGTCAGACAATTTCAATACTCAGGGAAAACATTATGTTTTACTCCAATTTTCTCACATTGCGAAAATTAACCAATACGACTGGGCAACAATTGAAATATCAGTCAATGACCCGAACACATGGACACAACTTACTGGTGCTATGTATTTAGGTAGCTCGTTGATATTCTCTTCCATTAATCGGTTTAGCTCTTCATCATACCCAGAATGGGATTCGGCCCACGATTCAATTGCACCAAATAATACATGGTGGAAGAATGAAACATTCGATATTTCATCATTAGCAAAAGATACTATTAATGTTGCAATACGCTTTAGATTAAGAGATTTTGGAACTGCAGGCAATAATGGTTCCTACGGATGGTTAATTGATGACGTAAAAATTTCAGGCGCAGTAAACGAGATTATTCCTCCTGCAATTACATTAAATGCTCCAATTTATCAGGATTCAGTTTTTTTCACTGGTCCCTACACAGTATCCGCTAATATTACAGATGCATCAGGAATTGGTAGTGCTAAATTATTTTATAAAGTTAATGCAGGAGCATGGGATTCAATTCCGATGGTGGCTGGAGCCAGTAATAATTATAGTGCCGATATCCCCAGTTATACTTATTTGAATACGATTACTTATTATGTTCAAGCAAAAGATTCAGTGCAAAATGTGGCAACTACCCCTCAGAAATCATTTATAATTAAACAGCCCAGCATATCAATTCAGGTAGGAACAGGAACAACTAATCAAGGATATCCATATAATATGTTAGCAGCACATACCAGAAGTGCTTCTCTTTATAAACATTCGGAAATTAATCAGTTTGGAAATATCTCCTCTATTGCATGGAAAGTAGCAACAGGAGCAACCACGAATTGCCCAATTAGATTTTATCTTAAATCGATTCCCGATACTGTTCAAACAGCAACAACCTGGGCAAATGACACCATTGGAGCGACACTAGTGTATGCCGGAACCATGAATTTCCCCGATACCGGATGGAAAACATTTAATTTAGCAACGCCTTATCATTACTCCTCAGGCAGCTTGTTAGTGCTTTGTGAAGCAAATCTTGGTGCTGCCGGCACTACTCCTTATTTTTATTACACTGTTTCATCAGCAGGTTCTCATCAGTATTATCAGGTTGCAACTGGAAATGGTAGCTTAAATACGCTGCGACCTAATATTAAACTTGTTTTTCCAGCATTAAATTATAGCCAGGATGCGGGTATAACTGAGGTAACTTCACCAACAGGAACTATTACGGCTGCTACAAATCAAATTCTTAAAGTTAAACTTAGGAATTTTGCAACCAATCCATTACAAAAGGTGAATATATATTGGCAAATTGATAATAATACTCCTACTTTATTTGCTTGGAATGGTTCATTATTGCAGGATGTAATTACATCTCCAATAACCATTAGCAATACGGCAAGCTTTACTTTAGGCAATCATATAATAAAATCATGGACAGATTTACCTAATGATAGCTTGGATCAAAACCATTTGAATGACACGTCTTACACTTCGGTTTTTGCTTGCCTTCAAGTCTTAAATGGAACATATACGATAGGTGGAGTAAGTGCAGATTTTCCAAATTTCACCTCTGCAAATTCAGCTTTACAAAGTTGTGGTGTTAGTGGTCCTGTGATTTTCAATGTGAACCCAGGTACTTACAACGAATCAATAACATTTACTCCAGTCCCTAATGCAAGTTTGTATAGTAACATTACTTTTCAGGCTGCTAATGGTGATAGCACAAGCGTAATTATTCAGGATTCATCAACTGATTGGACAACTAATTTCATTTTCAAATTAAATGGAGCAAATTATCTCAGGTTTAAAAAATTGACCTTTAATCAGACAAGTACTTCTTATGGGACATGTATTAATTACAGCAATGGTGCTAGCAATAATCAATTTATTAGCAACCGTTTTCTGGTTCCTATCACTAACGCAAATTCTCTTGACAGAGTTATAATATATTCACCTACAGGCGCAACTTCTGTTGATTCTAATAATATTTTCATGAACAATCTTTTCTTAAATGGATCTTATGGAATTTATTTAGGTGGAGGTTCAACAACAGCGCTAGAAGTTGGGAATATTATTTCTGGTAACACCTTTTTAAATCAAAACGGATATGGTATATTTACATATTATCAAGACGGAGCTCAAATTCTGAACAATACAATAAGTACAAATGTTGCTAATGTTTCCTTTTATGGAATATATTCTACTGAATGTTTTAATAAAATGAAATTTGTTGGTAATAAGATTTACATTCCAAACTCTTATGGTTTTGGTATTTATTCTGAATTCAACACAGGGCAATTAAACAGTGAAGGATTAATTGCAAATAATTTTTTTAGTATTGGAGGAATTAGTTCATCTACAGCTTTTGGGATTTATAATTATTATTCGACTTACCAAAATTATTATTATAATAGCGTAGATGTCACCAATACAAATAGTGCAAGTTCTGCAATGTATATAACAGGATCAGGATCATTGAATTTGAATTTAAAAAACAATATTTTTAGCAACTCAGGAAATGGGATGGCTAATTATGTTTTAGATACAACAGGAGTACTGAGTAATTACAATGACATGTTTACAAATGGTGCATATATTGGATATTGGCTGGCTAACAGAACTACTCTAGCCAACTGGAGAACAGCAACAGGACGTGATTTGAATTCAATTTCAACTAATCCTTATTTCTTTTCTCCTACCAACTTGCATTTGTCAAATATTTCATTGAATGGGAAAGCTATTCCAATAACAGGAATTACAACAGATATTGATGGACAGTCAAGGAATGCAACTACTCCTGATATAGGTGCTGATGAATTTACGCCTCCTGACCATGACATTGCTCCGATTAGTGTTATAGCTCCAGTTTCTGCTTGTGCTATGTCTACCACAGAGACAGTGACTGTAAGACTTAAAAACTTCGGACTTTTGCCAATAACATCTGCGACCTTGTATTATTCAATTAATAATGGCACACCAGTTCAAGGTACTTTTACTGGAAACATTGCATCAGATTCATCGTATGATTTTACTTTTTCCACTCCAGCAAATTTAGCTTTTCAAACGGATTATATTTTTAAATTCTGGGCTGTAATGGCAAATGACACAAATCATTTAAACGATACAATTCCATATTGGTTTGTCAATAGTGGTTATGATTTGAACATTGCTAGCTATACTCAAGGTTTCGAAGCGACTAACTATGTTGCAGACTGGACTTCAAATAATGTAAATAATGATGCCAGCTTTTGGACTTTTCCGTACAACAGTGCCATAAATGCGTATCAAGGCACTTATTCTGCCCATTTTCAAAATGCTGCAACACAAGCGGCAAACGATTGGATGTTTTCAAGATGTTTTATTTTAGATGCAACAAAGAAATACAAAATTGAATATTGGTATAAGGTTGAAAATAACGCATATCCTCAAAATCTAATTGTAAAATATGGTAATGCAACAACTTCCCTTGCTATGGTAAATACTGTTATTACCCAATCAAACCTTGTGAATACTACCTATCAAAAAGCTTCGGCAATTTTTATTCCACCTAGTAGTGGAGTTTATTATTTAGGCTTTTTAACCACTAGTCCAGCTTCAGCTTATGGCTTTTATATTGATAATATTAATTTGTCTTTAGTTCCTGACCAGGAAGCATCAATTATTGACATGCCTACCCCAAATGGAGGTTGTGGTTTAGGAAATGAAACCGTTTCACTTAATATTAAAAACAATGGCTCAGGTATTATTGTCCCAAACACTTTGACTGCTTATTATAAAATAATAGGAAGTGCATCGACAATTTCTCAGCTAATTACTGATACTATCCATGTCGATAGTACACTTTATTTTTCATTCAACACTTTAGCTAATCTTGCTGTTACAGTTGCTGATTCAAATTTTAAAATTAAGTCATGGATATCCTTGCTGGGAGACCCATATCAATTTAATGATTCTATTCAGAAAACAATACTTTCAAAAAAGATTCCACCACCTCCAATTCCAACAAGTGCCACTGTTGCGTATGCGGCACTTGCTACTCTTACAGCTACTTCAAGTGATACTATTTTTTGGTATAATGTTCCATCTGGTGGGACTCAATTGGTAATAGGGACATCTTACACTACCCCTCCATTATATATGACAACTCCATTTTATGTGGAGGACGCTCCTTATGTCCCTAATATATATGCAACCATTGGTACTGGAGTTGTGACTATTCCACAGCCATTCAATACATTTTGGCATGATTCAAAAACCCAAATGCTTCTCACTGCTGCTGAAATACATGCTGCTGGTGGAGTTACAGGTATTTTACAATCCATAGCTTTTGATGTTACTACTGTGGGAGGTCAGGCAATGAATGGATTAAATATTTGGGTACAGCAAACTTCACTTACTTCTTTGACAAATTTTGTTTCTACAGGCTGGACAACTGTTTACACTGGAAATTATACTGTTCCTGCTATCGGTTGGCAAACATTAAGCCTTCAGACGCCTTTTAATTGGGATGGTGTAAGTAATTTATTAATAAATATATGCTTTGATAATTCGAGTTATACTTCTGCAACAAATGTAAATAGCTCGACAATTGCAAATATGGCAGTTGAGCAACATGCTGATAATAGCACCGGTTGCACATTTTCTGTTCCAACTGCAATGACATCTCGTCCAAATATTCGTCTTAAATTCACAGGGAAAGGTTGCTCAAGTATTAGAGTTCCTGATACAGCTTATGTTATTTCAATTCCAAATGAAGCTGCTATTTTATCTATGACTTCTCCAGTTACTGATTGTAATTATCATCCAGAATTGGTTTCAATTAAAATAAGGAATTATGGATTCGATACTATTAATGGAAATCTCACTGCTACTTATAAGCTCCTAAATACAGGAACTTCGGTTACAGAAAATGTGCCTAACATTGTTCTTCCGGGTGATTCTCTCATTTATACTTTTACAACTCCAATTCTTCCAGGTTTAAGTTCGGGGAATATTGATACGACTTTTAATATTCAAGCATATATCAATCTAACTGGGGACCCGTATCATTTAAATGATACCATTTATAAAACTGTTACTTTCAATTATACGCCTCCTGCCCCTGTGCTTTCAAATACTAGTATCCCTTATGGCACTTCAGCAATTCTTCATGCGATTTCAACTGACTCAACAGCTTGGTTTAATGTAGCTTCAGGTGGAGTTTCTTTAATTAATAGTCATTATTTCAACACTCCCATTTTGTATAATACTACTGTTTTTTGGGCTCAAGCAAGTATTGCTGGCGGATCTCATTCATGGACATTTGATAATGATTTAAATGGTTGGACAAGTGTAAATTCTTGCTCTTCAACAAATGATTTTGTTTGGAATTCTGATGGTGGAATTGGAACAGCATTTATTGCTGACCCTGCCTCAACTTCAGCCGGATTATTAACTTCTCCAATTATTGATGTTTCAAATATTGATACTGTTACCATTACTTTTAAACATAAATATATTACTGAGGCAGGTTATGACCATGGGTATGTTGCATATAGTTTAAATGGAGGAACCACCTGGGCTCCATTTGTTCCAACCACAAACGCATATAACAATCCTTCTACAACAACCTTTGCTACCGATCCTTTATCTAATTGTACTTCTACCACAAGAGCTTCTTTTTCTGGCACCAGTGCAGGAGGTTATATTGTGAGTTCAGGAAAACTTCCAATTACAGGCGCTTCAAGCTTAGAATTGGCTTTCGTTTTTCAATCTGACATTTCGGTGAGTGGAACCGGATGGTATATTGATTCAGTTGCAATAGATGCAGGGGTGGGTGGATGCCCAAGTGTCCGTTTGCCAGACACAGTTTTTGTGGCTGCACCACCAGCTTGTGATGTGGGTATTACGCAAATTCTTGATCCAATTAGTAATGCTTATCTTGGAACAAATGAACACTTGAAAGTTATGATTAAAAACTTTGGGTTAGGAATTCAGACTTCCATTCCTGTTAAATATAAAGTAGGAACTGCAGCAGTTGTTTCTGAAATATTTAACGGAACACTTAATCCTGGTGATTCAACTATTTATACTTTTACTACTGCTATTAATATGTCAGTGACTCAAATTTACAATATTGTGGCTTATACCGCTGCAAGTTGTGACGTTATTTATACTAATGATACTATTCATAAAAGTATTGAACACTCTGTTTATTGCGCTTCTACTGCAACTTATACTTCTGATGAAGATATTGGTAATGTTACTTTTGGTAATATTAACAATGGTAGTGCTACTCCTACTTACAGTAATACCACAGCAACTCATTTGTATACTGACTTCACAACTTCATTATCACCAATTTATTTAGCAAAAGGAAGTACATATCCAATTTCTGTAGGTATTATTTTAAGTGGTACGTATTCTTATACAGGATGGTTAAATGCATTTATTGACTATAACCGAGATGGTGTATTTGAAACTACTCCAACTGAAAGAGTATTTAGTTCTGCTTATTCTCCTTACACTCTTACCGGTAGTATTACTATTCCAACAACTGCTGCATCTGGTTTATCACGTATGCGTTTTGTTGCTCAGGAAAATGGGACTTTGGCTACTACACTTCCTTGTGGAACTTATGGATATGGTGAAACTGAAGACTATGCAGTTATGATTTATGCCCCAATACAGCATGATGCAGGAGTAGTTGCTTTTGTTGAACCAAGCGATTCTGTTTATAATGAAACTGATAGTTTACCAGTAATAGCTACTATTCACAATTTTGGAACAACTGCAATTACAAGTGTTTTGGTTACTGCCACTTTTAATGCACTCCCACTTGGATCTGTAACATGGACAGGTAATCTTGCCCCAGGTGCAGAAACTAATGTTACTTTCCCTAATATTATGTGTCATGCAGGGTTCAATAACAATTTATGTGCTTACACAACACTTGCAGGAGATAGTAATACTTTTAACGATAATCTTTGCAAAGTTTTCAGAGGTCGACCGGCTCATGATGTGGGGGCAGCTGCCTTGGTTGAGCCTACATCTAATTCATGTTTTACAAACACTGAAACGGTTATTGTAAGGATTAAAAACTTCGGTATGAAAACTTTGAAATTCAATCAAGATACTGTTAAGGTTTATGCTAATATGACAGGTGCAAGTTCGGTTTTATTGGGACCAGCTATTCTTGCAAGCGATTCACTTGCAGTGGGTGATTCGATGAATGTTACGATGCCGACTACAGCAAACATGTCTTTAGGTGGCAATTATATATTCAATTGTTATACTCAGATGACAAGTGATGGAAATTCATCAAATAATACATTTATTTCATCAGTTCTTTCTGCTTCAATAACTGCTCTTTTACCCGACACTGTTGGATTTTCATTGTTCACCGGCGCCGATCTTAACACAGGTTATCCTCATTGGACTGAAGGGACAGGTGTCAATGTGCCGACGGGTACTACCTCTGCGTGGACTAGTCAAACAGGATTGGGATCCCCTACGAATGTAACAGCCCGAATAAATCTATACTCAAACACCAGAAACGAATGGCTTGTAGGGTCTAAATTCTTGGCAACTGCAGGAACTACTCTCGATTTTGATGCTGCAGTTACAGATTTCAACTCTGTTACTTTAGCTGATTCAATGGGAACAGACGACTCGGTGAAAGTTATGCTTTCTACCAACTGTGGAGTTAGCTGGAATAAGGTGTTTGCCTTAACAAAAGCCAATAATTTACCCAACACCTTAACGCATTTCTCAATTAATTTGGGTTCTTATGCAGGTCAGCTTCTTCGTGTGGCTTTCAAAGCTCAGGATGGTCCTGTTGCAGATCCAAATAATTACGATTTTCATTTAGATAATATCAACCTTTGGAATAAAGATATTGATGTCAGGGTTAATTCAATTGTCCATTTAGCCAGTGATATCCTCTATGTGAACCTCGACGATACTGTGACCATAAAGATTGAGAATCTTGGAAATGTTAATGCAACAAACATTCCGGTATACTATTGGTTAACTGATAATGTTGGAACCATTTTGACCACCCCTGTTGTGGAAACTTATACAGCAGTAATTACTCCGGGACAGATAGCCACTTATAATTTCGCAACTTTATTCCATCCTACACAGCAAGTATTTAACCTTTGTGCAAGAACCCTTTACAATTATGATATGGACACCACAAACGATAAATCGTGCAAAAGTCTTATAGCTTTGGTGGGCATCAATGAAATTGACTACGATGGGTTTATGCTGGGGCAGAACATACCGAACCCTGCTAATGATAATACATTGATTAACTATACAATTCCGTCAAATGGGAAAGTGCGCTTCCAAATCATGAGTTTAGTAGGACAAGAAATGTATGCTGAAGAAACTAATGCTCAAAGCGGAACCAATCAAATCACAGTGAACACCCGCAATTTAGCTGCCGGAATATATTATTATTCTGTCACCTACAAAGGCAGACGTATTACGAAGAAAATGATTATTGAAAAATAATATTTCAATTGCTAAAACAAAAAGCTGCCTCATTAGGGCAGCTTTTTTAGTTTACACAATTTAAGGGATAGTGTCTATCAGAAATAAAAACAAGTTTCGATTATTGAAATCTCAATCCAGTTTTATTGGGAGCTGTACAGTTAGGTAGGCAGGATGCCTGATAAACAAAGCGTAGCGAGACGCTACGCTTAACGGGGGACGCTACGCTTAACGGAGGATTCTCAGGTAGGTTGCAAAGTCAAGAATTAATGGTTTTTTCATAGCATTTTTATTAATTGATTGATATTATGCTGTTTGCATTTTACATAAAGGGGTGTTTATCTCGAAAATCGGAGACGAACAGTTGTGTTTTTATTGAAAAGATAGTTTGAAATAACAGATATATTGTTAGTTATGAAGATTATTTGGAGTAAGGAAGAAAAAATATTAGTCATACAGAAAGAAATATTAGTCGCACGAAACGAAATATTAGTCGCACGGAACGAAATATTAGTCACACGGAACGAAATATTAGTCACACGGAACGAAAT
>JBAWXL010000170.1:0-10346 GCA_037144095.1 Bacteroidota bacterium | reverse complement strand
TCGTTCGATGGCAGTTAACAGTCGTTTTATGGCAAGTAACAAAAATCTCGTTTTTCAACACATTTTACACTCACGATTTAAAACAAAATTAATCAGTGAATCTGTGGCATCATTTTCAACTTGTCCTTCAATAAAGCCTTTTAGGTCATTTTTATTTCAATTAAAATTAAATTTTAAATATATATTTGCCCTGTTAAAATACATTGATAAAAAGCTATTTATGATAGATAAAAATGATTTAAAGTTTGGGCTATTTACCGACAAAAAGCTTATTGGTAAGCGACTTAAGATGTCATTATCGAACGACAGAACGTATGAATTATGGCATGATTTTATGCCGCGAAGAAATGAAATAACAAACAAAAAGAACAGCGATTTGATTTGTATGCAGGTTTACGATCCCACGCTCGACTTTAACGATTTTAGCCCCGAAACTGAATTTGAAAAATGGGCAGCCATCGAAGTTTCCGATTTTGATGCTGTGCCTGAAGGAATGGAAACCTACACCATTAAAGCCGGTCTTTTTGTTTTATTCACCTTCAAAGGAACTCAATTGGAATTCTCTGATTTATATAGATATATTATTACAAAATGGCTTCCTACAACGGAATTCAAATTAGACCAAAGAGAACATTTTCAAATATTAGGAGAAAAATATAAAAACAATGACCCCAATTCAGAGGAAAAGGTTTTTATTCCCTTATGGGTGCATGGGGACACTACACTGGATGATCTATTAGGGATGTGTTTCAATAAAAAAACAATGGATAATCTTATTTTAACAGCGAATTTGTATCATTTATAAGACTCAAAAAGAAATCGAAATTCCTTAATAAAATTCCGATATTTTTTTTGGATTAAAATTATTTGTACTTTTGAAACGTGAATAATAAAAAAGACATATTATTTAAAATCAAGCAAAGCATTTATAAAACTGCACCTGATGCCGAAATCACTTTATATGGTTCAAGAGCCAGAGGAAAATCGAAAAGCAGGTCTGATTGGGATGTGCTGATATTATTGAATTCGAGCAATATTTCCTTTGATTTAGAGACAAAACTAATGGATGAATTGTATGAAATTGAGATAGATACGGGAGAAGTAATCTCACCTTTATTTTATACAAAAAAGGATTGGAACGAAAAGCATGCAATAACTCCTTTGTATGAAAACATTCAAAAAGAAGGGATTCGAATATGAAAGGAACCAAAAAAGATTTAATAAAATATCGCATTGAAAGGGCAAAAGATACTTTCGATGATGCATTGATTCTTGCCGAGAAAGCAAAATGGAACTCTGTGATCAACCGACTTTATTATTCAGCCTATTATGCAGTTATGGCTCTTTTGCTGAATAACGACATAAAACCAACAACTCATAATGGGGCAAAATCTAATTTTTCGCAACATTTCATCAAAACTTCAATCATCTCAAAAGAACTTGGGAAAATGTATTCTCAATTATTTACATGGAGACAAAAAGGAGATTATGACGATTTGTTTGATTTCGAAAAAGAAAAAGTTGAACCCTACTTCGAACCTGTAAAACAATTAATAGCAACAATTGAAAATTTGATTGAAAAGTCAAATTAATGGGGGATTGTCAAGCGATTTATTTTTAAAACAAACTCACCAACCCAAAATGTATTTTAGAGTTTTTAAACTGTAAGGCAGTGTTGTTTTCGGCACCTAATGAATAATACACCGAAAAAATGCCGGCACGCGTATCGAAACTCAAACCTAATCCCACCCCCCAGGGCAAATCGTGCTTAAACACCCCCGAAGTTTTTCCTTCATAATAGGCTCCATTCCAATAGATGCCAAAATACGAATTCAAATCTAACAGATAACGAAACTCAACATTCAACATGCTATAAGTCGATGCCACAATAGATTCCTCGTCGAAGCCCTTCAACGACTTCAACCCCCCAATGCGGAATTGTTCGTTTTCGAGAATATTATTATTGAATATTTTTGCTGAAGTGGAGCGGAATAATAAGGTGGTTCGTTTCATCAAAGGCAGAAAATAAGAAGCATCCAAATTACAATCGAAAATGCTGGTTTTCATTTGAAGACTATCATATAAAACCGGATTCACTGCCGCGTTTCTTTTTATTTTTCGCGTCCCGCCCGATGCGCTCGCATTTAATGAAAAGCCTTTCGTGGGATTAAAATAATAGTCAAGCGAGCTAAAACGATATTCCAGACCATACATATCAGTGCCATAATCGAGATAGGAGGGAAGATGAGTTGCATTTTCGAACCCTGAGTTTGAAAGCATACTCGACGAACGATTCGTATAAACTGCTTTAATCCAATGATTGGGAGTGAACAAATATTGTATGCCCAGTTTGGTATTCAAATTCAAATAAAGGGTGTCCTTTTTATATAAGCTGAAATTAAAATCCACCCCAAAAGGCGTGTTGAACAAATAGGGATAATTGAAACCCACTTTCAAATCTTGCGAACTCAATTCGAGCTTGCGCCAATTCAAATCAATTGTTTCGGCTCTTGCAAAAACATTCACCAATTTCAATCTAATATCGCCGGTCAGCATTATTTTGCCGGTGTTTTCATTGTTGGGCAATAAACCTAAAATTCCATCAAATTGATTATTTTTTTGCTTGTCGAGGTAAAGATATAAGGTAGCGTTCGAATTGAAAAAGCCCGTTTCAACGCCTTTCACTTCTTTCAGAAACTGCGATTCAATAATGCGTTTCGAAATGTCTCGAATCAATTTTTCATTATATTCATCACCCGGTTTAATGCCAATCAGATGATAAATATAAGCCGGAGCAACTCTTAATTTAGTCTTGAAAACCAAACTATCGATACTCACTTTTTTGTTCAAATTCAGATGTAATGCAGCCTCAACATTTGTGCTGTCAATAAAAATGCTGTCTAACGAAATCTCAGCAAATGGATAGCCATTGTTTTCTGCCCATTGTATTGTTTTCTCGAAAATGGTGGAAATATGTTTTTGCGAAAATGAACGGTTTCGTTTCATTAATTTGTTTATGCCCGATTCGTTCACAATATCGTTACTGATATTTCCTTTCGAAAGACTCTTTAAAACATATTTTTCTCCCTGAAAAAACCAGGCAACAATATGAAGTGAATCTTCTCTAATTGAATCGAAGCGGGCAGTGATGAAGCCATTTTCGTAGTTGTTTAATAAAAATTCTTTCAGGTATGATTTACATTGTTTGGCAGTTTTAAACGTTTTATCATAAACTAAATTCTTCTTTGAAAACTGAGTCGAATCAGACTTCACCCTAATTATTTCCAATAAAAAAGCATTTTGAGAAGAAGCTTCCTGGATTATTAAAAGGAATAAAAAGACAAGAAAATATTTGCTGATAAATTTCAAAAGCATGATTTAATAACTCTTACAAGCTCCAATTTATTTCATCAAGCCCATGTTTTTTCAGATATTCATTGGTTTTTGAAAAATGTTTACATCCGAAGAAACCACGCATTGCAGATAATGGTGATGGATGCACTGCCTTTAGAACCAGGTGTTTTGATGTGTCGATAATTTTTTCTTTTTCAATTGCATAATTCCCCCATAAAAGAAAAACCAGATGTTCCTTTTTATCAGAAAGCTTTTTAATCGCCGCATCACTAAAATTCTCCCAACCTTTTCTTTGATGCGAACCTGCCTGATTTGCTCTAACCGTTAAGGTGGCATTTAATAGCAACACGCCTTGCTTTGCCCATTGAGTTAGATTTCCCGAAGAGGGGATGGGCAAATTCAAATCAGATTGAATTTCTTTAAAGATATTGATAAGTGATGGCGGTTTAGCAATCCCATCAGGCACCGAAAAACAAAGCCCATGAGCCTGACCGGGACCATGATATGGGTCTTGTCCCAACAAAACCACTTTAACGTCATCAAATGGGGTGAAATTAAATGCATTGAATATTTGACTTCCGGGTGGAAATATTTGTTGAGTTTTTTTTTCAGAAACTAAAAATTCTTTTAAAGCTTGAAAATAAGAGGATGAAAACTCCGTTTGAAGTTCAATTTTCCAGCTGTTTTCTATTGTCGGATTGATGTTTTCCATGTGGTAAAAACTTGATGTTTAAAAAAATGTTGATAAAATACATTTGATTTGCAATGTATCCAAAATAAAACATATACTTTTGCGTTCTAATTATAAAAAGAATTTAGCTCCGTAAAATTATGAAAAAGACGTTAATCACAATAGTTTTATTTTTATTTGTTGCAATGATTGTTTCTTCTTGTGTAACACATCAGAAATGTCCTGCTTATAGTCAGGCAAACAAATATAAATCAGAAAAAATTAAATATTAAAATCCTCCTTCTGAATTTTTTATCGAAATAAAGATTGCTTTATTTCAAGAGGTTTTTGTCATAAATTCGTGTGACAATCAGAGCAATCTCAGGCGAAAAGAATATTTTGTTTCGCATTAAAATTTTACTGAATCTGGTTTTCAATATTAATTATTTTTCTTGCCCATAAATTTATCAGATAATGTTGTGGGCTTTTTGTATTTTTGTGGATTAATTTCAGAAAATGAAAAATATTAGATTTCTATTAATTTCTTTGGTTTTATGCTCACAGTTGGAGGTGTTTGCCCAATCGCCTTCCAATCTTGAGAATAAAATATTGTATGGAAAAGAATGGACGCTTGATATTTTGCTTCACTCGAACAATAGCTGGGGATTAGGATTTAGAAGCGGCAAGCATAAAACTTATTTCAGACACAAAATGTATGAAATAGAACTTATGGGAATGAAGCATCCCAAGGAAACTAAAACCCAAAACCCTGTTTTTACAAGTGCGCGAAAGTATGTTTTTGGCAAATTGAATAGTTTTTATATACTTCATGCCGGAATTGGAACTCAACGTTTGCTCAATACCAAACCCTATTGGGGAGGCGTAGAAGTGAAATATATTTTAATGGGTGGGCTTTCACTCGGAATGACGATTCCAAACTATCTTTATGTTATTACACGTAGCGATGATTTTGGAAACTATAAGATCGAAGCCGCGAAAGCAAGCACCAAAATATTTAATAATCAAGATACTATTTATGGCAATGGCCCCATTTTAAAGGGGATATGGGAAACGAAATTTCACCCGGGTATTTATGCAAAAGCAGGCTTAAGTTTTGAATTTGGAGGGATAGACCAAACTATTTGGGAACTCGAAATTGGAGGTTTTGTTGATGGCTATTTAACCGATATCCCCATAATGGCCTACACCGCAAATCAACGCTTGTTCACTTCTGTGTATCTGAGTTTGCATTTCGGGAAAAGGAAGAATTAAGCTTTTCGAGCATTTCTTTTTATGATTTCTTGGGAAACTGCTCGTTAATTGCACGTATACAGACAGATACAAAAATATTTAAATTTCAATTAGAAAAAGATGAAGCTTAAATACCATTATTTCAATTTAAAATAGTGCTATAAAGAATCTAAATAGTGCTATTTCAATTTGAAATAGTGCTGTCAGAAATCTAAATAGTGCTATTTCAATTTAAAATAGTGCTATAAGAAATCTAAATAGTACTATTTCAATTTAAAATAGTGCCATAAAAATTTGAATGCTTTAATTCTTAAATCCAAAATTTCAATTCTTAATTCCCTCTTGCTTTCTTCTATTTTTCTCAGCAACAATCAATTGAAGCTCTCTACCGGTTTGACCTTTGATGGAAGTGTTTTCTTCTGCCCTTCGAATAAGATAGGGTAGCACCAATTTCAATGGTCCATAAGGGAGGTATTTGGCAACATTATATTTCGCAACCGACAGATTATAGCTGATATGATCGCTCATGCCATAAAGTTGTGCGAAAAAAACTGAAGAATCGTCGTTCTGCAAGGTATGATTTTCCAACAATTGGATTAAATGATAGCAACTTTCTTCGTTATGTGTCCCCGCACATAAGGCAATTTTATGTTCAATACAAAAGTCAAGAGCTTGATTATATGCTGTGTCGGTATCAGATTTTGTTGGATAAATAGGGGAGGGGTAATTATGTTGAATAGCCCTTTCACGTTCTTTTTCCATATAAGCTCCCCTCACAATTTTATATCCCAACTTATGACCTGATTTTTGTGCCTTTTCGTTTTGGGTTTTCAAATAATCAAGACGATCAGTGCGATACATCTGAAGGGTATTATACACAAAAGGTTTTTCTCTATTATATTTTTCAGTCATATCTTCAACAATTGAGTCGATGGCCGGTTGAATCCAACTTTCCTCGGCATCCATCATCACAGGAATATTGGCTGCCTGAGCATAACTGCAAATTTTCTCAACTCTTTGAATTAATTCATCATATTCTTTCAATTCTGAGGCAGTAAGTTCCATTTTGCAACTCATTTTTTCAAGTAACTCAATATGTACTATTCCTGTTAATTTAAAGACAGCGAATGGAATAAAGTTAAATGATTTCGATTTATCAATTGTAGAGAGAATTTGCTCAACAACCATGTCGAAATGCATTTTATCTTTAATTCCTTCAGCAGAATAATCTAAAATTGAATGTATGTTGTTATTAGCAAGTTGCTGCATTGCTTCCTTGCATTCATCAATAGTTTCTCCGCCACAAAACTGACGAAATAGTGTGGGTTTCAATATCCAACGAATGGGGAGATGAAGAAACAAAGCAATGCGGAGCATCGTTTTGCCGAATGAAACCAAGGATGGATGTGCCACAAAAACAAATAAAATCTGCATTTTTGAAAGCACATTAACATTTTTGTCGGAAAATGCTATTTGGGTGTTTCCGAAATTTATTTTCATAAAATATTTATTGTTTTACAAAATTAGCGAATAATGCATAACTTTGCACAAAAAAAATATTATGAACACTTTTTCGCCTGAAATTACGCATCAAAACATAAGAAGGACGGTCGATGAGTCATTAAACACTTATTTACGCGATACTTTTAATTCTAAAACACAATTCGCAATTATTTGCGATGAAAACACACAAAAATACTGTCTCCACAAATTGATTCATGAGACCGAACGGTTAAAAGGAGCAAAAATCATTTGCATTGAATCTGGAGAAGAATTTAAAAACCTGGAATCTGCTGAACATATTTGGACGCTTCTCAATGAAAGTTCATTCACAAGACATGATGTTATTGTAAATCTGGGAGGTGGAGTTGTTACCGACCTGGGTGGCTTTGTTGCTTCAACCTATAAACGAGGCTTACGTTATATTAATGTCCCTACAAGTTTAATGGCTCAATGCGATGCCTCCATTGGTGGTAAAACAGCCATTGATTATTTAGGTGTGAAAAATATGATAGGTACTTTTTACTTACCTACAGCCAATTTTATTTTTACTGAATTCTTAGAAACTCTTCCCTATCATGAAATAGCCTCCGGTTATGCTGAAATTATAAAAATGATGCTGATTGCAGATAAGGATATGTGGAGAAAAACAAGTAAGGTGAATTTTCGCGAAATAAAAGATTGGTATGAGTATGTTACTTTTTCGGTGAACACTAAAAATGCGATTGTAGCTAAAGATCCTTTTGACGATAATGTAAGAAAAAAACTAAATTTCGGACATACAATTGGTCATGGCTTGGAAGTTCTGTCTTTAAAATACGATCAGCACCCTATTTCTCACGGTGGTGCAGTGGTGTTAGGCATGTTGGCGGCAGCAAAAATGTCGGCTAAACGTAGATTAATTACTGAAGATGAGTTGCAACTAATTACTGATAATTTCATACTTAATTTCACCATTTTCAAGTACCCACAAAGATATATTAAAGAATTATTCCAATTTATAAGAGCCGATAAAAAGAAGAGTTCCGATGACATTAAATTTGTTTTACTTAAAGGGATTGGAGATGCACAAATTGACTTTAAGATTCGAGAGGATGAAATTATTGATTCAATGGAATGGCTGTAGGCTTTTGTTTTTACAAAATAGCTTAGTCTAATTTTGATGGCATTACATTTACTTGATTAAAAATCCAACAAGAGGTTTGTTAGTTGGATTTAGCTTGTTTTTCCTTCAGTTTTATTTCATAATTTTATTTCTTATGAATTAATCACAATTGGAATGTGATTAATTCACTTAAGTTGCATAATATAAAAGCAGTTATTTTATTGATAATTTATTAGTGATGTATAAAAACCTACTCATTAAACCACCAATTACTGCAATAAATGTCAAGGTTCAGTTGCCTGCATCTAAAAGCATTTCCAATCGTCTGTTGATATTGCAGCATCTTTTTCCTTCGAAGATTGAAATTCAAAATCTAAGCAAAGCTCAAGACAGTGTTTTACTTCAAAAACTGCTAACTGAAATTGCCAATCATCATGATAAGGATGCTGAACTTACTTTAGATTGCGAAAATGCCGGCACGGTTTGTAGGTTTTTAACCGCAATGCTGTCTATTACAAAAGGTGCTTTTATAATCAATGGGAGTCAACGCATGAAAGAACGTCCCATTTCTCCCTTAGTAGATGCTTTGACATCTTTAGGGGCTTCTATTGAATATGTTGAAAAACCATTTCACCTACCAATTAGTATTATAGGAAAAGAATTAAACAGTGGTTTGCTTTCCTTAGATGCAAGTCTGAGTAGTCAATTTGTTACAGCTTTATTAATGATATTGCCAAGTTTAAAACATGGCACGTATTTAGAATTTAAAAACAGCATTTCAAATTCCTATATTAGCATGACCCGAAAATTGATGGAGGAATTGGGTATAACATTTGAAATAGACTCAAATGGCATTTCATGTAGTGCTGACAGAATAAAACCAACTATATTTACAGTGGAGCCAGATTGGAGCAGTGCCGCTTTTTGGTATCAAATAGTTGCACTTTCACCTAAAAGTCAGGTTTATATTAAAGGATTGAAAAGCGACAGTCTGCAAGGTGATTGCAAACTTATAGAAGTTTTTGAAGCTTTAGGGGTAGATAGTATTTTCGATGAGGGAGGACTGCTTTTGCAACATAGTGGAAAAGTTCAAAACAATCTGCTGTTTGAAATGAAAGATTTTCCCGATATTGTTCCTTCAATAGCTGTTACTTGCGCTGCATTAAACATCACAACCACCATTCATGGAATTGCACATCTCAGACAAAAGGAATCGAATAGGGTGGAGGCTTTGTTAAATGAAATCGCAAAATTTCATAATCAAATTAGTGCCACAGAAAATAGTATTTGTATTTCTTCAACCCAACATAAGATAATTAAACCAATTACGTTTGAAACATATAACGACCATCGGATTGCCATGTCAATGGCTCCGCTTACTTTGTTATTTGAAGAAGTAGAAATTCAGGATGCAGAGGTGGTAGCGAAGTCCTATCCTCACTTTTGGGACGATTTAAAAGCAGCAGGGTTCGTAATTCAATAGCTTAATTTAATTGAACAATATGAATTGTTGATGTGTTAAGTTTATCTTTAAAACAACAATTAATCATGAATATAGCATTTATTGGAATAGGTAATGTTGGTTTCGCAATTGCCAACCACCTGCAAAAACAAGGACATAACATCACTGTGGCTCATAACAATCCCCAATCGGAAAGTGTAAAAGCCGCTTTATCGAAAAATTCGCATTTTACTATAAAGCCGGTTCAAATGGCAGTGAATGATGCCGATATTATTTTTCTGAGCACTCCATTTCAGTCAAACGAAGCAGCCCTGAAAGGGATTGTTTTCAATGGAAAGACACTGGTAGATTGCACCAACCCTGTTGTAGCAGGCATTTCTCATGGACTTAACAGTGTAAAATCAGGTTCAGAAGTTGTTCAGGAACTGGCTCCCGATGCCAAGGTGGTTAAGGCATTCACCATATATGGTTTTGAGAACTTTAGTGCTTGCTCTTTCCCAAAATACAATGTAAAGCCTGTGATGCTTATGGCTGGAGACCATGCGGATGCAAAAAACCAACTCTCCGTATTAATTGAAGATATGGGTTTCTATCCTAAGGATTGCGGCGCCTTAAATCAGGCATTGCATCTGGAACACATGACCCTCTTATGGGTTAAAATGGTAAGGTTAAATCCACATCAACCCAATTTTGTTTGGGGTTATATGGAACAGTAGTCCTTATCCAATAAACAAACCTTCAATTCGCACCTTCAGTGTGCCATCTTTCATTTTAGTGATGGCATTCACTAAGCCACTGTGTCTCCATTGCAACATACATCGGCGGGGCATAAACCAATAGCGCATCCCCAGGCGAATGGGCACTTTACTTTCCTTAATAAGACCTTCATAACCCTGGGCAACATAATATCCGATGTCGATAAAGCCTTGGCTTCGGGGTTGAAGAGGTCCGTTAACGCACCAGTTAATCACTCCGTTGCGTGCATCGACATCCGTCACCACACC
>JBAWXL010000169.1:0-10354 GCA_037144095.1 Bacteroidota bacterium | reverse complement strand
GGCTACGGATTCAATCATACATTATATTGAAAAGCTGAGGAATATCGACATGCCAGATGCGGTTTGCAAAAAAATGGAATTTGGTCAGGCAAAAGACTTTGACAGCGATGTGGAGGAGGGAATGAACCTTTTGTTTACCTTCCAATCGGCTACGATGGCTTATCCGCAGGTTGAATATGAAAAGGACACGACCAAAAAGAAACCTTCGGTGCTGGTGATTTCTGATAGTTTTTATTGGGGAATGTTTAATTCGGGAGTTTCATCGGCTTTTAACAACACACAGTTTTGGTACTACAATCAACAAGTCTTCCCCGAAAGCTACAGCAAGCCCCTTGCCCCTATGGAGCTGAATTTGAGAGAAGAAATCATGAAATATGATGTCATTATCCTGATGTCGACTGATGCCAATTTGCCTGGATTTGGTTGGGGATTTATTGAGAATCTTTACAATATGTTTCAAGGAACTGAGTCTGATGTGAACTTCGCCGAAAAACTTGCCCGTCAACGAAAAGTGATAGAAAGAGACGACAACTGGATGGCATTGATTAGAAAGAAAGCCATTACCAACAACATCACAGTTGATTCGATGGTTACCATTGATGCCACCTGGGTGTTGAAAAATAAAAATCAGAAGTAAGAGGAAACGATTGCCACTGATGAACAGATTAAAAGCTTAAGTAATAAACCTAGTATTTTCATTTAACATGGCTTTAATTGCTTGGATTCCCTTTTTAATCATTTATTTCATTTGGCTTGCGAGAAAAAAGCCCTATAAAAGTATTATTGAATTTCATTTTCCACTTTGTAATTTCACTATAAAAGTGGGCAGATGGAAACAGAAAAATAAAGAACAATAAGGAGCCAAAAAACTGCCTGGTTTTCATTTTTCTGAAGAATAAAACAGCAGAATGTTTTGCATTAAAATCATTTTGAAAAATTAATTTGATTTTCACAGTTTTATTTTAGTTTTGCATTGAATTTTAAAACTTAATAAAATGAAAAAACTACTATTAGCACTTTTCCTTTTAGTTTCTATAAAAGGATTCACACAGGTCGATGTTCAGATTAGCAAACCTTTTAGAGTGGTTGATGCGGCAACAAAACTCTATTTCTGCCATGGCAAATCAGTTTTAGGAGTTAAAATTGATGGAGATGTCATCATTTTGCAGGTGTTTGATACCGAAAAGATGACAGAAGTTGCCAGAAAACAATATGAAGATATGCCTAAAAAAGCCATGATTGAAAAAGTGGTTGATTTTAAGGGTAAAGTTCTGTTGTTTTATTCGCTTTGGGACAAACAAAACGAAACCGAACAATTGTTCTACCGCGAAATTGACTCTGACAAAGGGGTATTTCTAAGCAAAGGCGAATTGCTGCTTAAATATAAAGGAAAGATTGCCGGAACTTTGGTGAACAGAGGGTTTTTTAATTTTGAAACTGCTGATAAATTCGACTTTCAGTTTTCGCACGATTCCACTAAGATGTTGGTGCAATTTAAATGTGTGCCTGAGGACAAAAGAAGTGATTTGAGTGCTGATAAGATTGGCTTGTATGTGGTGAACAATAATATGGAGGTGATTTCCGACAAGGTGGTGAAGATGCCTTATTCAGATAAGAAAATGGATATCATTGATTATACTATAGATTCGTATGGTAATGCGTTCATTTTAACCAATGTTTTTAATGATAACACCAACAGAAAACAAAAGAAAGGGGAGGCTAATTATCATATCGAGCTTTTGAAATTAGAATTGGGTTCGAGCAAGGTTGAAAGTTATCCGGTGGAACTTAAAAACAAATTCATCAGAAATATCTGGATATATGAGGGAGCCAACAAAGACATTATTTGTGCCGGATATTATTTCAATGATGCAAGTCAGGCTGATATTGGTAAATCGTTTTTCTCGTTCAAAACCGACAAGCATCCATCGAATGGGATTTTCACTTTCAAATTTGACAACAATGGTCAGATTGTAGACGAAAATATTATTGAATTTCCGTTGGAAGTGTTGAATCAGTTTGAAAATGAACGCACACAAAAAAGAAATTCGAAGAAAGATGAAGAAGATCAATCTGAATTTAATTATTTGAAACTAAGAAGATTTTTCGTTCAGGCTGATGGTAGTTTTATCTTGGTGGGCGAACAAAATTATGTGGTTGAACACACCACCACCACTTCGCGAGGCACAAGCACCACCTACACCTATTATTATAATGATATGTTGATTGCGAAAATCGACCCAAGCGGCAAGTTAGATTGGATGAAAAAGCTTCCGAAACGCCAAACCGGACGCAATGGCAAGGGCGGAATGGGTTTTGCCTATTTCAACGGAAATGGTGAGCACTATCTGGTGTTTTTGGATAATGTGAAAAACAAGAATTTGCCTGTGAATAAAGTTCCAGCCGAACATCAGGATGGCAGAGGCGGTTTCTTGACGGCTTATAGAGTGGATGATGCATCGGGCGAAACCAAGAAATTTTCATTATTCGACATAACAGATGTGAAGAACATGGAAGTGTATCAATTTAGCACCAACCGAATTCTTCCCTCGGCAGCCAATGCTTTTGTGATTGAATTTTATAAGAAAAAGAAAGAAGACATTTATATAAAAGTTACGATGCCGTAGGTTTGGTGATTAGTTAATGGTTATTAGTTAATCGGTAAGCATTTTTGGGCTTTTAACTTGAGTTGAAGAACTCTTTCGGATTGAGAAAATATCTGAAAGAGTTCTTTTTATTTTGTAGAGTTGGGATGAAAGGTATAAAAAAGGAATATCCTCAAAAAAAATTAGTGCTTAAACAGATACAAAGATTTTTGTTTTGAATGTTATGATGTACCTGCAATTTTTATTTTAAAACGGATAGAAATTGTTATAGCCTTTTAACTCTTTGAACACCTCAAAATCAAGATAAGGCTTCAGGTCATATTGCCTTTTCTCTCCATTTTCAAAAGTTAGCAACAGAAGATAATCATCTTGTGCTAACACATTTTTCACAGCTAAATACATATCTGTAATTTAAAGGTTCAATTTTAAAGTAAAGAAAATAAACCTATCATATTAATGGTACATTTCTAAAAACTCATGCATCGTTAACAATACAGGAGGAGGCTCAATCCCACTTTCCAAAACATCTTTATCCCCACTTACCAAATAATCAGCTTTGCCAATCTTACATAATGCAAACAAATAATCGTCATCTTGGTCTCGGTTTTGTTTTTTAATAACACCCAAAACCATTGCATTTGATAATTTATCATGCAATATTATCGCCTCAATTATATTTTTATTGGAAATGTATTTCCTGAACTTGGGACGATGTAACACTACCGAAATCTCCTCTTTCAACTTGCTACAACTTAATACAGTAATCTCATGTATTTGTAAAATTTCGACTAGTAACGACAGCTTCTTTTTAATCACAAAGCTTATCCAAATATTGGAATCCAGTACAAAAGTTCTATTTGGCATTTACTTTCGATTTTCTCACCGCCTTAACTTCATCCACTATTTCTTCCATCGAAATTGGATTATCTTTCACCTTATTATCGAGCTGCTTTGCTCTATAGAGAAGGGTTTCTTTTTCAATCTCTTTTTCAATAAGCACTTTATCTTCTATTGTAAAACCCTTAATAAGTTCTAAGATATCCTGCATTGTCAATTTCAGGTTATATTCTCGTTTGAGTGTTCTTACAGACATAATTTTAATATTTCTACAAAGGTAATCATTATTTCTTTTATGATATTTTTCTTGAATTACGCTCAATCCAATTTTTCTTCATAATCCTACCTATAAATATCCCTTCAAAAGTACAAAAAAGAAATAAGCATTCAACAAAACCCTTAATAATTCAAACAAACACCAATAGCTTTCAAACTTCCATTATCCTTTGCCAACTTCCAGTCGAAGGTTATCATCTCCATTACTCTCTTATTGGAATATCTATTGTAGATATACTGGAAAGAAAAGCATGGAAGCTTATAGGTAAAAGATGTGTATTTGGGTTACCCCCCATTAATGACGATAGGTAAAATACGTGTATTTGGGTCATCAGCATTAATGACGATAGGTAAAATACGTGTATTTGGGTCATCACCTTCCATGAAGATTGAGAAAATACGTGTAAAATGCTTATCGTCTTCCATAGCCAATAGGTAAAATACACGTAAAATGGTCATCACCTTCCATGCCTACGAGTCTAATACACGTATGGGGCTATAAGCATTAATACTTATTGAGGTAATACGTTTTTTTCTCTTCATTTGATTGATGGATACAATATAAATATGAATATTTTTGAGAAAAGGATTTTTGATTTATTCGAAAAGCTATGAATTGGATTTACCAAACTTATCCATCAATGCATCTGAAACATTATTTGTTTTATCTGTCTTTAAATAATGGATTAAATAACTCAAATGAAATATATTTTACGAATTATGTAAGCTTAGTAAAACACTACAATCATGACTATCTATATTTAATTTATTGAAATACAATGATGATTAAAATAAATTTGTGATATAAAAGATTTTTTATATACATTTGCCTCCACAAAAAAGACCTAATAGCAATAATAAGTCATAGTAGAACCTTTAAAACATAAAGAAATGAATTCTTCAATTTGGATTGGGAGCAGAGATCTGTTTAAATTACCGATGCTCGAAAGTGTAGAGAACGCATTAGCTATCAGTACATTTACTGATATTAAATTGTTCGACAACAAAGGCATTGCACCCGGAATTTTAGCTCTCTACAACGAACATCATCCGAAACAACTCACCTTGCTCAACTCGATGGGCATAAAAGAAAGTATTGGCAATATAAAATATGGTGATACCAAAGATGTTGAGAAATCTTATGGCAAAATGAGCGAAAATTTAAATTCAGCCGACGATTTAATTCGTCCGGTGTTTGGAATCAATACCTCTGAGTATTTAAAAATTTGGGGACATAACCGCAATCGTTTTTATCGGGGCAGCTACGAACTCAGAGAAATTGCTTTAGGTGGAATGATTACTGTAATGGAAACCTATAGTGGTTTAGATGATGCCATTGCTTTAATAAGCGGATATCGTGATGAATTAAAAGCCCTACGAACTTCACAAATAAGCTCAATAGGCACTTATACCACCGATGGTATAGATGTAAAAAATGCAGTTGCAGCCTTAATTTTACAACAAAACCGCAATCTGGGTTGGATAAGATATTATTATTCATTACAGCCAAATGCTCAGCAAATGATTGAATCATATTTCGATTTGAGTAAAATTGTGAATCATAGTCACGAAAGAATTTATGTAGCGCATGTTCCTGAAGGAGGATATATTAAGCTTTTTAGACATCATTTTAAATCCACCGATAGATTGCTCATTACAGTGGATGGACCAGAAGATGCTTATCTTTGTTTGGCAACCAATAGCAAAACAGTCTGTAAAACCACCCCCTACCGCTGCATATCGGGCACCACAGTTAATAAATTGGCAACAGAAGTATTCAACTCACTTACTGAAAATTGCGTAATGGTTACCAATACCAGCTATATCAATGCCACTCATATTAGCGTGAAATTGATTGAAGCGTAGATTAGGTTGAAGGTTATTAGGCTGAAGGCTGAAGGGGGAAAACCACACCCAACTTTAATTGGGAATAAGATAATAAAAAGACCTGCAAATTATTTTGTGGGTCTTTTTTTTGTGGGGGTTGTGGGATTTGTTGTATATTTGTGGGATGAAAATCGGAATAATAAATGGGAGGATGTTATGGGTATGTTTTCAGGATAGGAAGAATTATTTGGATTTTTTGCAAAAATATTTTCAGACCAGAATCAAATCACTTTGAAGAATTCAACATGGATGTAATTTACAAACTGAGTCCAATTAAGCATCTTGTCTATATGATTCTTTTACCAATAATGATTGATGCCACTTTGGCATTAGCGTGTTATTATATCTCGAAAGCTTTTATTCTGGTTTTAATTGGAGTTTTTTATGTTCAATTCATTTGGAATCTCATTTATGAATACAATTTAGGAAAGAAAATATATTTTAAACTTGAATGCAAAGAGAATCAAGAATTGAAAAAGTATAGAATGATAATTTTATACATGGGATATACTGGGACTGTTTTCATTTCGGTAATAACTAATTTAATGATTGAACATATTAAATTTGAATTATCCATTATTCATATTGTTCTAATAGTAACAATTGCCCCTGCATTAATCTTTCAATACTATATCCCCAAATTTCAAGCAATGAAATTGGTTGAAGCAGAAAAAAAATTATTAAACATTGACAGTGATTATGACAAGACAAGATTAGTGGTTAGAGATATAACTTATTTCTGGAAATTAAAAATCAGGATAAACAAAATACTTGAATTTGAAGACAAAAAAGAAAATGTAAATTGAATAGCATTTTCAACTCATATATTCTAAAAGCTAATTACAATTAAAGGACTAAAAGGAGATTAATGGATGAGATTTGTGTGAGAATTAATACGACTTATAGCTTTCTTCCATATGCCTAACCCCTATCTCTTAATTCCTATATTTCCAGATTCCCCACAAAAATCCCCATCAACAATACTGCTATGCTGCAAACGGCGATTAAGGTTGCGTTGAGTTTTGCTGAAAAAAATATTATTGCCAAACAGCATTTGGGTGGATCGAATCTTTCAACTGGTCGTTAATATACTTTTGCAATTGCTCATAAGTCATATTTTGTGTTTCGTCATTTATTTTTTCACGGATTTCACGCAACTGCTCGATGGTTGATTTAGCTTTATCCTTTTTATTGGTCTTCATATTCCAAAGGTAACTATTCTTCTTATCATTTAAAAGTATACATCCCAAAGCTCCACTTTTTTTCACTCATAACTTATAATTCATATCTCATAACTCCATCTATATCTCTAAATTCCCCACAAAAATCCCCATTAACAGCACGGCTATGCTGCAAACGGCAATTAAGGTTGCGTTGAGTTTTGTGATGATAATTGGGAAACGCTCGTCTACTCTTTCGGTAAATACTTCGCGGAGAACATAGAAATAATAATATACGCCTATCACAGCCATCAGGATGGCGAAGATAGAAATGGAGAGGTAGCCACGACTGATGGATAAGACGAATACCTGATATTTCGCTATGAAACCGGATGTTGGGGGGATGCCTGCAAGCGACATCAGTAATATCGTTATCATCACCGCTACCCAGGGTTTGGCTTTAAACAGTCCGCGGAAGATGGAAAGTTCTTCGAGACCGTTTGCCGAGCGTTTCATCAATATAAAGATGATAAAAAGGGGCACGGTGGCTAAGGAATAAACGAAAGTATAATAGAGCAGCACCGAAGCCGAATGGCTGTGTTGCGATAGCATCGCAAGCATCATAAAGCCACTGTGTACTATGGCAGAATAGGCAAGCAAGCGTTTGAAGTTGGTTTGACGGAGGGCTGCAAGGTTGCCAATCAATAGGGAAAGTCCGGTCATCACCCAAAGGGTTTTTTCGAGGGCTTCGGGTAGAGGTAATAAACCCATGCCTAACAGTCGATAGAAGGCAGCGAAACCAGCTGTCTTTACCACGGTTGCCATAAAGACGGTGACAAGTGTGGGTGCCCCTTCATACACATCGGGACTCCAGAAATGAAAGGGGGCAACAGCAACTTTAAAAGCAACGCCAATGAGAATAAACAAGAGTCCAACCATCACCATTGGAGGCACATTTCCGTTGCAGGAAGCGATATAGGTCTTGATTTCGGGGAGGTAGAAGGTGGCAGAAGCTCCATACAACAAAGCAATTCCGAAAAGGAAGATGGCAGTAGCAAACGACCCCAGCATAAAGTATTTAAAGGAAGCTTCGTTGGAACGATAGGAAGATTTCTTGCCTCCGGCTAAGATATATAAAGGGATTGATAAGATTTCGATGCCAAGGAAAAGCATGATGAGGTTGGAAAAAGAAGTCATCAGGAAAGCACCTGTAAGGGCAAATACCATCAGGGCATATTGCTCGGCCACATGCAATTCCATGCGATTGTAATAGTCGATACCGAAAAGGAAAATGAGTATGGTGATGATGATCATGGAGATGTTGAAGGCAATCGAAAAGTTATCGATGACCATCATGTCGTGAAAATACTTCGAACCCAATCCCCAATCCTGAATTGAAAGGAAGAGGATGAGTAATAAACCGGCAATAGCTACAGGAGCCAGCAAGGATTTGTTTTTGGCAAAACCCAGGTATAAGAGGATGATTCCAAGAACCGATGTCAATATTAATGCACTCATTTTGTTTCGTTATTATTAATGAAGACTGCTGCTTAGGTGGAGTAAGGGCGACAAGAGATATTGCATGGAATGAACCGAAGTTTCCACCAAATTAAAGATGGGTTGAGGGTAAACTCCAAATACCAATATGATGGAGATAAGGGGAATCATGATAATATAGTCGAGGGTGGAACCATCTTTAATGGTTTCGAAGAGGAGTTTCTTTTCGCCTAACATGATGCGTTGATAGGCATATAGCATATAAACCGCACCTAAAATCATGGTCATTCCTCCAACAATAGCAAACCAGATGGATTGTTCGAAAAGACCTGTTATCATCAGGAATTCCCCTACAAAACCGGCAGTCAGAGGCAAGGCAATGGAACTTAGTACCACGAACATCAACATGATGGACATGTTAGGTACAATATGCTTTAAGCCACCTAATTCTGATAGTTCAAGAGTGGAGGTTTTTTCTTTAATAAGATTAGCTATATAAAACAAAGCAACAACGGTAACCCCATGACTGAGTGTTTGCAGGAGCAAACCTTGCAAGGCATAATAATTCAACACAAACATAGCAGCAGCCATCAAGGAAATGTGTGCCATGGAAGAGAAAGCAATGAGGCGTTTGAGATTGGTTTGTCGAAAGGCGATGATAGAAGCATAGATTACTCCAATCAAACAAAGGATGATGATGGTGTTTTGCCAGAATAATACTCCCTGAGGTACGATAGGAAAGAGAAAACGCAAGGCTCCGTATATTCCCATTTTGGTCATTACGCCAGCCAATATCATCACCCCTTGAGTAGAAGCCATGGTATAGGTGGAAGGTTGCCAGCTATGGAAAGGGAAAATGGGCATTTTGATGGCAAAAGCAATGAAGAGTATCCAGAAAAGCCAAATTTGAACATCCAGTGGGATTTGCAATTGGTTGAAGGCAGCGAAATCGGTAGAGTGTAATCCGGGAGTGAGTTGATATAGATAAATGATGCCAAACAACAGCATTAAACTTCCGGTGAGGGTATAAACAAAGAATTTGAGGGTGATGTTGCGCCGATTTTCTCCGCCCCAAAGAAGTAGGATGAAATAAACGGGTATCAGAGCAAGTTCCCAGAAGATATAAAACAAGAAAGCGTTTTGGGCAAGGAATACCCCTATTAATGCCGATTGAGTGAAAAGAATCAGGAAGTTTAGCAGGGGGACTTGTTTCTGTTCGCGTTTGAAGCCAGTGAGAATGATGAAGGGGAATAGTAGATTGGTGAGCAGAAGCATAAGCAAGCTGATGCCATCGTAACCTAAGGAAAATTGTGTGCCCATGAAGTCAATCCAATTTACACAATATCCGGCTGAAGGGTGAGTGAACATCATGACAAGAGTGAGCAATAAGTTCACCAAGGTAGCAGTCAATGCCAAAGAGCGAACCATTGCTGCTTTCTTGAAAAACAAGAGTACGAGTCCGCTAATGAATGGAATGAGGAGTATAATCAACAATATCATGGGTCAGACAATTAAGATGAATACGATGAATAGTATGATTCCGGCTACCATAGCAAAGAGATAGAAGCTCATGTTGCCTTGTTGCAGTTTTCTTACCAAACCTCCAAGTCTGGAAGTAGCAGTTCCAATTCCATCCACAGCAGGATCGATAAGGGTGTTTTCTACTTTATTGAAAAGGAAAGTGGATAGATAACCTAATGGCTTTTCGAAAAGGAAAGAATAGATTTCATCCAGATAAAACTTGTTGTAAATAAGTTTGCTGAAGAAGGATTTGGGGGCTTCATCTGCAAGGGGTATCATTGCCTTTTTGACATAAGTTCGATATGCGAAAAAGATTACCAGGATTAATAATGCAAGAGATAAAATGATTAATCCGATTTCGGTAGTGTGACTCATTTCTTCTGTGATGCTGGAAATAACATTGCTTTTTAGAAATGCACTGAAATCAGCATTGCCACCAAAGAGGGAAGGAATGTTGATGAATCCACCAAAGACAGAAAGTATGCTTAATATAATAAGCGGAACAGTCATTACTTTGGGCGATTCGTGGGGATGAATGCTGTTCAAGCGTTGTTCGCCAAAGAATACCAG
>JBAWXL010000168.1:0-10388 GCA_037144095.1 Bacteroidota bacterium | reverse complement strand
GCCACGTTTAAATTGACCACCATTTTACCATCCTTATCCAAAATTGGACCATAAGCGTATTCATGATAATTTCCAGAGAGTGGCCAAGAATAAACTGTTTTATATTCATCGGCTTCACCATCATTATCTAAATCACGAAGTCTGGTAAGCTCTGCTCTTTGCGTGAGGTACAAATCGCCTTTGATGTAATTTAAACCCAATACTTCATGTAAACCTTGGGCATACAGTTTATAATTGGGGGCCATCCCATTTTTCATGTAAGGATTGGAAATAATCCAAACTTCACCACGACGGGTGGAAACAGCCAGTTTATCGTTGGGCAAAAATGCCATACCGCCTACTTCCAAGGATACATTTTCTGGTATAGGCAACGTTTTTATTGTAAAAAAACTATCCTCTTTTTGCGCTTGAATGCTTTTGTTGGATTTGCTTTGTGCTTCACTAATGGATGGACTCAAAAGTATGAGGATGCAAAAAAATTGCATTAGTAAAGTAGATCGATTATTTTTTAAAAGTAGGTTCATTTTTAATAATATTACCAAGTGATTGAATAGGAGTAGGTACTAGCTTCTGCAGGAATAGCAACTATTAGTTCCTTTCCCAATTTTGATTTTCTTATCATTGGTTGCTGGCTGTCAACTAGGGTAGTAATGTAATAATTTTTATTCCCAATAGCATATAATCCATTGCCTAAAGATGCTATTTCAACAGCTGCAGCCAATCGGAGATATAAACCTTTTTGAGCGTCCGATATTTTTAATTTCCTTACCAGCGAAGTCGGTTCCGGTGCAGATATTTTATCGGTAACACTAATGCCATTGAATGAATATTCAAAAGAAGGAAATTTATTGGCATCTAACGTGTATCCCTTATTTTGAAAATCGTCAAAGGCCACCGAATCTGGCCAGGCTTGATCAGCGTTTTCAAGTAATGCCAATGCGGGTGCATCTGATAAAACTATCACGGCTCCCAAAGGTTTTGCCAATTGCGGTTCTCCTCTTTGACGCCACATTTGTGTTACATCCAAAAATTCGCCACGCCAAATTTGGAATAACGCACCCTGCTTCAAGTCATATGAGTAATTTAACTGGTTTGGATTACCAACTGAAATAACATGGGTAAGTTTTTTTTCTCCGTAATTTAAAAAACTACGCAGTAAGTATGGTTTTCCTTCTGCATTTACGATGATAGGGTTGACGGCAGTTTCATTTTTAAAGAATTTTTCCGGAGTAGCGAAACGGATATTTCGAAAAGCAATATTTCCATGATCACCCTGCAACATCAAAGGGCCGGTTGGTTGCTCATCTTCGAGCAAAGAAGACCTAGTAGGTCCAGTAACACTCACCTGTGTTTGAACTATAGTGCCATTTAAATAGACCTGTTCAAAAACTGCGTTGGAAATTTTATTTCCTTTCGCATCAAACTTAGGCGCTCGAAAAATTATTTTTAAATGTTGCCATAAACCAGGTGCTTTGGCCACATTCATTAAAGGGGCAATTCCCTCAAAACCTTCATTATTTTTTCCACGGCTATCATCCCAGCGTTGATAAATACCGCCGCAATCATCAAAACTTGGTTTAAGTTTTGTCCAGCTATCAAATAACTGAACCTCATAGCGGCCTTGTAAGTAAACACCGGAATTGGAATTTTTTGACATCATAAAATCAAGTTCCAAAACAAGGTCTCCAAAGCTTTGCTTTGTAATTAAATGTGAACGGTTGCCGGGGGAAACATTATTCACCACTGCTCCAGTGCCACTGATGGATTGTATGTCCCCTTTCTTGGTAAAATCTGCCAACGCATCTGAAGAAATAGTCCAATTTTTTCCTGGTTGCTGAAAAGCATCTAGGTTGGTTAAACTGATATCTGAAAATGCTTTAGAAAGTTGACAGAAAGTTGGCAACGAATAAAAAATACACAAAAATAAAATTGGGATAAATCGAATGGTTTTAATCATTGTAGTTTTATTTATAGTTAATGGTGTTATAATTATTTAGGATTTTCAACTTGCACATTACTTTATATTAAATGATCATTATACCCCCTACCCTCTAAAATGATTTACGTCGGATAATCTTCATTGGATTTTTAATTTTATCTGGTTTTTTATTGATTATCATTTCTCCTAACGTTCGCCCCATTAAAGTGAAGTCAGTTGAGAAGGTAGTAATTTCAAGCAGTTCTTTCAAAACCGTCTCGTTGAATGATATAATCCCAATATCTTGCCCAAGCACCAATTTGCTAACTCTCAATTTTTTAATAAGTTCACCCAACTCCAATTCTTCAACAGTAATATAAGCTGTTCTGGCCTTTAGTCTCTCGTTAGTAATACTTTCCAATACAGAAAACTTCTTTTTATTCTTTAAACAAAACCTTCTTGCTCCCTCCACTATTTCGCTAGGGTGGTTACTAAATGGTGGTATAATTAATTTAATACTCAAGTATTTATCAGCCAGATCTATTAGAGCTTCTAATGCCAAAAAAATATCATTCTCAAAATCTTGGTATACAGTGCCCGCAGTTTTCGTAATTTCAGGAACGTCTTTATCAAGTAATAATAATTTATTAGGCGAAATTTTTTTTAATATTTTTAAATATTCACTTTTTTCAGTTCCTATTTCAAAATGAGGCGTTATAATGAAATAATTATAGTTCCCTAAATTTTCGTTAATGATTTCATTTAGTAAATTAACTTCATAATGATGCATTCGAATATCAATTTTTGCATGCGGCTTTAGTTGACTAACAATTCCATCATAGATTAATTTTTTATTGTAGCTTAAATTATTGAAAACCAACAATACATTAATTTTACCCTGTTCTCTTTTTAAAATGAAAAAACCTTTTCCTGGTATATATTTAATATAGCCTTTGCTCTTCAAGCCCATATATGCTCTTTCAACTGAAACCTTTGAAAGCTTATTTGTTTCACACAACTCAGCAATACTAGGCATTCGCAAATGCTCTTTAAAATTACCATTTTCAATATTTTCAATTAGTTTATCCCTGATCTGTGCATATTTGAAATTTTTATCATTCGATTCGATGAATAATTTCATAAAATATATTTTAATAATAATTAAAACAATCAGGTAATTATAGGCTAGAGTTATTTAGGTATATCCTCCATGAAAAATCAAACAATTCTCTATGAATTTAATTATTCCAAAATAGATTGAAAATTATAATTTCCTGAGCCCATTTCTAAAACCAAACAACCGTTTTTATATTCCTTTACTTTAATCCATGGCAATTCTTTCAATGGTTTTTTGTTTACCAAAACGCTATGCTCACTGTTAGTTGGTATAAATATTTCAGCTTTGGTATTTACTGGAATGGTGATATTCAATTCTAATCGTTTACCTTTTCGTAGCCATGATGAACTGATTTGACCATTAATAGAATGGTAACTAGCTTTCAAATAATTGATGCCAACGGGTGCAATTTCAGGCTTAATTATAAAAGTTTTAAATCCAGGTTGCACCACTTTAATGCCTGCCGCATTACCAAAAAGCCATTCATTAACAGACCCAAATGCGTAGTGATTAAAGGAGTTCATACCTGCGTTATTTGTAAAGCCATCACCTTTGACATAGCTGTTCCATCGCTCCCAAACCGTATTTGCACCATTTATAACTTCATATCCCCAGGATGGGTAAGTTGTAGCTAACAGCAGCTTGTATGCCTCATCGCCTTGACCAGTAGCCGATAGTGCAGGCAATAAAGGTCTAACACCTAAAAATCCAGTTGATAATTTACCGCCATTATCTCTTATTAATTCCGTCAACCACTTTCCAGCTTTTTCTTGCGCTTCAGGCCTAAGAATATGCATGTAAATAGCATTGGCATAAGCTGTTTGGGTATGACCGTCAAATCCCATTTCACCATCTACATAGCCTTTGCCGTCACCATATACCTTCACATTTGTTGTAAATCTACCAGTAGCATCCATATAGTGTTTTTGATAAGCAGTTTTGATTTTATCAAAAACGAGTGCATATTTTTTTTCGTCTTCGAAACTACCAATCGCGTGGGCCATTTCACTCATCATCGAAGCGATATAAGCATAATACATGGTAGCCAGCATGTCGGGTGGTGTTTTCTTTCCTATAGAAAGCCAGTCTCCGAAACCCCCTTTGGGCGAAATATCTTCAAAACTTCCCTCTTTAAATAAATAGGTTTGCAAACTTTTTTTCTCTAGAAAATTCATGTACGCAGTCATATTAGGCCATGATTGTAAAATGATCCTGGTATCCCCATATGATTTATAGATAGTATAGGGGCAAATTATACCAGCTTCCGACCAACCCGGTGAATAGGTATCAGTGACCCTGATATTAGGCGCAGGAGCGAAGATTGGAAAAGTTTGATCTGGTCTTTGAGCATCGTTTAAGTCAACTTCCCATTTAGTGAAAAAAGCAGCAATATCATTATTGAAAGTAGCAGATTGAACATAGGTTTGGGCATCTCCGGTCCATCCCAGTCTTTCATCTCTTTGCGGGCAGTCTGTAGGAATATCAAAATAATTTGAGCGCTGAGACCATACAATATTGTGGTAAAGCTGGTTTACCATTTTATTGTCGGTTACAAAATCACCAGTTACGGGTGTAGCCGAACTTAAAACAATACCGGTAATTGCATCAGGGCCGGGTTTTGAATGAAAACCAGCTACTTCAACGTACTGGAAACCATGATAAGTGAACTTTGGAATATACGTTTCACCTTGAGGATCGCCTTTTAGTATATAAGTATCAGTGGCGCGTGCTTTCCGGAGATTTTCCGTCATCATCCTCCCGTCGGGAAATAGCATCTCACCATAGCGTAAGATAATGCTATCACCCGCTTTTCCCCGAACACGCAAACGAACATTTCCGGCGAAATTTTGACCAAGATCGAAGAGATATTTACCATTTTTCTGTGGTATAACTTTTACAACACTTAAATTCTGGTAAACCCTTACCTGGTTGCCAGGATAAACGGTCATTATTCTATCCGCTTTATCTGGATATAGCTCAGCGTTTTTCCAATCCTTATCTACAAATCCAGGTTGGCTCCAGCCTTTAAATTCAAGCCTTGCGTCATAGGTCTCACCATTTAGTATATCAGCTTCAACTACTGGTCCATGGGAGGTTTTCCAAGTTTTATCTGTCCCAATTATTTGTTTCCTGCCATCTGTGTATTCCACTTCTATCTCTGCTTTAAGCAAGGGTACATTCCCGTAGAAATGCTTTACTACCGGATTTTTGGTCAATAATGCATAGCCTAAATAACCGGCATACCAACCTTCTGAGATGATTGATCCAAATGCATTTTTCCCGGGTTTGATATTCTGCGTAACATCATATACTTGGTAATATACCCGCTTATTATAATCTGTCCATCCTGGTGTAAAATTGTCAGAACCAATCTTTTTTCCATTGATGTAAAATTCATAAAGCCCTAAAGCGGTTACATAAAGGCGTGCTTTTTTAATTTGCCCTGATAAGTTTATTTCCTTTCTAAAAAATGGCGCAGGTGGCAGGTTATATTCTTTTCCTTTACCTAAATGATTTAGGTCATTCCCTATCCAGTCTGCCATCCAGTTTGATTTGCTGATGAGGCCAATCTCCCACTTCGCTACATCACTCCATGCACCCGGAACGCCGTTTTTATCCCATGCACGAACTTTCCAGTAGCAAATTGTTCGCGGCGCAAGGGTTTTGCCTTTGTAAACAATCTGATTAGTTTCGTTACTTTTAAATTTACCCGTGTTCCATAGATCGGCCGAACTTTCGTTTAACAAGCTCGGTGAGCTCGCAACAATCAGCTGATAGGCTGTCTGCTCTTGGCTGCGAATGGCAGATCGCAGTTCCCAACTTAGCCTAGGCTGTAACTCGTCGGTTACCGGATTGTCTTTATACTCGGTCTTTAAATTTAACGGAAGTAGATCAGTTACCTGACTAAAAATTAACTGGGGCAATGCAGATAAAAAAAATACAATAAAAATTGCTCGTTTGAGTATCATAATAATGGAGATGTTTTTCATTAATGTAAGCGTTTTACAAGTTTGGCATGTGACTATTTTAATGTTTCGCAATGAGACGTCCGTAACATTTTCCTTCTAAACCATAATCTCCAAGAGAGAAGCCCTAATCACTTTTAATACATCAAATATCGCTCACTCGGAAAATCTTGCCTTTGTCCCATGGTACTTTTAGCCTGCGGATTAAAGGCAGGATTTTTGATAGGAAATATTCCACCTTTATCATTTACATGTTTAACAATCAATTTGTCGAGTTCCTTTACTTTGTCTGGCATTTTATCAGCTAGGTTATTGTTTTCACCGATGTCTTGTTTCAAATTGTACAATTCATACGCATCGGTTTGATTAGGTCCTTCACCATAAACACGGATCAATTTCCAATCACCTTTCCTAACAAAGGTTGCAGGATAGTTATTGGTTGCCGGAGAATAATGTGGAAAATGACAGTAAATAGCTTCCCTATTTAATTTTTGACCTTTTGTTAATAACGGAAACAAACTTACCCCATCTAAAATTTGACCAGTGCTAGGTTTTGCAGATGCTACATCCATTAATGTTGGATAAAAGTCTACACTTGAAATAATTGCATCGCTTTTTGTATTAGGCTTAATTTTACCGGGCCACGAAAAAATACAGGGAACCCTCACACCGCCGTCGTGTATATTTCCTTTACCCGATTTAAGCGGGTAGTTATTGGTTACATCTTTGCCGTTTACAATGTCGTACATATTACCACCGTTATCCGAACTAAAAACAACAATGGTATTGTCGGTTAATTTTAATTCATCTAATTTATCTAATAAACGGCCAACACTTTCATCCAGACTTTTAATCATAGCAGCCATAATAGGGTCGTCTTGTTTGCCACGAGGATCGATCTTGTTTTGGTATTGCTTAACATAATCCAGCTTTCCTTGAAATGGAGCGTGAACGGCAAACTCCCACATACAAAGGAAAAAAGTCGAATCCTTCTTCATATCAATATATTTTACGGCCTCATCTGTAATGCGGTCAGTAATATATTCGTGTAACGGTCCATCGGGTAAATTCTTGATATGATATGGCGAAAAGTAGTTGGGTGGCCCCGGGGTTGGCCCACCTGCAACATTGTAATCAAAACCTTGATTTTCGGGATTGTATGGATCTTGACCCATGTGCCATTTACCAATAAATCCGGTAGTGTAACCCACTTTCTTTAATTTTTCTGCAATTGTTTCCGTTTCCAACGGCATAAAAGTTCTTGATGTAGGTGTTATAACCTTCTGCCAAGGAGCAGACTTATCCTTCATTAAAGGCTCGTCCGCATTAGGTGATAAATGCCCGGAAGGCGTAGTTAAATGAAATCGTTCCGGATATTGGCCCGACATGATACTAGACCTAGTTGGTGAACACAATGGATTTGCCGTATAGGCGTTGGAAAACATCATTCCTCGCTTAGCTAGGCGTTCAATATTTGGTGTTTCGTAGTATTTACTGCCATTAATAGTAACATCCATCCACCCTAAGTCATCAGCCAGAATAAATAAAATATTCGGTTTTTTTTGCACACTTTTTTGCGCTATTAGCGGTAACCCAATCAAAAAAAATACTACAAACAACAAGTAGCCAAATATTTTATATTTTATTCTTTTCATAAATATTAAACAGGAGCCATTAGCACTTTCAACACATTATATAAACGATATTATGCATAGTTTTTATTTCTAGCGTCCCTTACCATACTGCACCTGCATCCTAGTCCATCCTGTTTAGAGCGCTTCAAAGTGAGGGCCTTAAAACCAGATTGAATGGTACTTCCATTTGTTTTCTTGAATTTTCAAGTATAACCAATGCTGCCATTTTACCCATTTGATAAAAATCAGTTGAAATGGTTGTAATTCCATTAAGGATATGCTTTTTAATTGGCGTCTCGTTGTAAGAGATAACCCCTACATCAGTACCTAATGTCAATTTCATATCAATCAACCGATCAACCAGTGTTATAAAATCATCTTCCATTAAATTAATGTAAACATCACCTTTCGAAATTAACTCCCTAGAAATGTCGTTCACAATTTTTGAAATAAAACCATTTTGAATACAAAATTTATTAAAACCTCGGATGATCTCGGTAGGATAATAACTGCCATTAGGGAAGATGAGTTTGATTGTTTGATATTTACTTAAATTCACTTTTGCTTTTGACAATACATTATATAAATCTTTTTCAAAATTTTCATAAACTGCTCCGAAGTTTCCAGTTACGCCAGGCAGTATTTTATCCACTAAAATCAACTTTTCTTTCGGTAACTCGTTAATGATTGCTGCCGCCTCTTCTTCATGGTCAATAAAATGTGGGATAATCACATAATGCGAGTAATTATCTCTTTGATTACTCAACATTTTTTTGAACAAGCAAAAATCATTATTATAAACATAAAGATGTATGATTGCATCAGTGCCTATTGCCTCAACAAATGCATCATAAATAATTTTTTTGTGGGCACTTAATTTATTGAATAATAAAATTATTTTTAATTGCTGTCTAACATTTGTATTGATAACAAAGTAGCCCTTGCCCGGCACCGAATCCAGCACTTTAAGGAATTTTAAGTGCCTGTAACCCTTTTCGGCAGTGTCTCGTGCAATTTCAAGACTATAGCTTGCTTCGTTAATAGAAGGCAAAACGTTTCCGTATTTTAATTCTCCATTCTCTATAGCATTCAAAATTCCATTTACTAATTGGAGGTATTTTGGAGTTACCGCAAATTCGTTGATTTCAATATTTTCAAAAAAATCGCGTTCTTTCATCATTGTGATTTTTAGTTATTGTATTGATGATATTCTATTTGGTAATTTTTAGCTTTCAAAAATAATTTTCAAACTTTCTGTCAAACCTGGTAATTATGCTAATTTTTAATCGTCATCATCATTTCATGGTCATTGGTATTTAAAATCCACTGATCCATTTGTTTACGCATTTGCTGTAAAATTTTCTTGTAATGCGCATTTTTTGCCAAATCCTTTTTGCTCCACGGATCGTTATTCAAATCGAACAATTCTTCATTAGGTGGATTTTCAAGAATTTGCAACAAACGGTATTGTTCGGGAAATTCATCCTTGCCATTTAGCGTTGCCTGATAACTGAAATTGCGCCACACCTTCTCGTCAAAGTTATCTTCGGGCTTTCTAGGCATTCTAGGTTTTCCATTCCTTCTTATGTACCAATAACGCCCGTCGCTCATTCCTCTTCCCTGAAAATTTGACTCACCCTTTCTAGGCCAGGCCACCTCCGTATAAATAAATTTTCCTTGATTATGCTTATCTCCCAATAAGTTTAACTTTTTTGACGCCCCATTTACTGATGTTGGAACCTCCAAATGCAGGAGATCTAAAATCGTTGGCATTAAATCAGCCAAGCTAAATAAACAGTTATTGATTTTACCTTGCGGAATATTTAATCCCGAAAAAATTAAAGGGACATGTGATCCAAACTCGTATTCAGAATATTTGCCACGATGAATAGACGGCCCATGATCAGCTATAAATATCACAAGCGTATTTTTCTCAAGACCTTCATCAGCCAACAGTTTCATCACATCACCTACAGATCGGTCTGCTGCTTCAACTGAGCCAAGGTAATCCGACCAATCTTGTTGCATTAATGCATTATTAGGGAGATATGCGGGCACTGCCAATGCATTCAACTGGATATTACTTCTGTTATTCGGACTTTTGGCGTATGGTCTGTGCGGCGTATGCAAATTATAATCAAGAAAAAAAGGTTTACCACTTTTTTTGGCCTCTTTAAAAAACTTTGAAGCATCTACCTCTTTACCCCAATAATCAAAAGGGAATTTTTCTGGTGAGCTAACATGAAATTTACCGGTAAGACCAGTGTAATATCCCGAATGGTTCAGTACTTCAATCAAGCTTGTGATATTTTGGTGAACAGCAAATTGCTTATTCAATTCTGAGAGATTATCGCCCAGCTTCCCGTCCTTTTCTTTTTCTAATAATTCATTCACATTTGTTGTTACACCATTAACATGAGGAAAAGTACCAGTTAAAAAACTAGTCCTTGATGGTGAACAGGAGGAAAATGTTGCGTATGCCTTTGTTGTAAAAGTGCCATGTTTAATCAGGTAGTCTATGGCCGGTGTTCTAACACCAGGCGTGTTAAGGGCACTGCATTGTAGGCCCATATCATCGGCTACAATAAGTAATATATTCGGTTGCTGAGAATAGCTTTTACTTGTGCCTAAAAAAAACAAAAACATGCATCCTAAAAAGAGGTACTTACGTTTTCCCATAACATTTTTAATTTTGACTTTCCCTAATTATTTTAATTTCTTTCGGTGCACTAATCTGCGATATTACTTTTCCA
>JBAWXL010000167.1:0-10412 GCA_037144095.1 Bacteroidota bacterium | reverse complement strand
GACCAACTAAACCTCATCTAGAAAAATTTAACCTTCATCTAAGACCAACTAAACCCCATCTAGAACAATTTAACCTCATCCAAAAGAATTTAATTTCCAATCTAGAACAATTTCATTTCCCATCTAAGACAATTTAGTTTTCTATCTAGAACAATATCATTTCCCATCTAAGATAATTTAGTTTTCTATCTAGAACAATATCATTTTCATCAGCCTAATTTAGACAACTCTTAAAATAAATTAATATTCAATTAATTATTATACTGCAGCCTCCTATAGTAGGTTGGAAGTCCCGTCTCATTATTCCGTTTCCGATATCGACCGATTCTGTAATCCCATAATTTATCATTTAGGTTTAAAAGAAGTCACCTACAAACTCTCAGGTTGTCTTAAAAAAATCATCCCTTATCCTTTCACCAATGGTCACATGGACTATATAACCTTTGAAATCTAATTCTATTCTTCCAAAATAAATAAATCCATTACCCGCAGCATTGACCCTGCACTGTTTTTTCTTCTCAAAGATTCCATCCTTTTATATTTGAATTTCAAATCTTTACTTAATAATCTAAACTCCTAAATGTCTAAAAGTCTAATAGTCTAAATGCCTAAAAGACTAATAGTCTAAATATTCACTAAATTAGCAGAAAATTTAGCTTCAATTAAACTCTTATCAAATGCAAACAAAACTCAACATTCCATTGCTTCAGGATGCCGATTTAAAAGGCAAAATCGTATTGGTTCGTGTGGATCATAATGTGGTGAAAAAGGGCATCATCCACGACCCCTACCGCATTGATGCCACCATCGGCACCTTATATTATATTAACGCTAAAGGAGGCAAAATCATACTGATGACGCATGTGGGCAGACCAAAAGATAAGAAAACCGGCGAAATAAAAATTGATGATAATTCGTCCGTGTCGCCTATTGTTGATTATTTGGAAAACAAACTTCATATCCATTTAAGCGTTCCCGAGTTTCATCAGTTCGGAAATCAGGGATATGTGGGCGTAGAAACTTCTATTAATCATAACATCAAAGAACTACGAGAAGGAACTATTGATGGAATTTATTTGCCCAACACCCGTTGGTTTGCCGGCGAAGAAGCCAAAGGCGAAGAAGCCGAACGATTTGCTAATCAGTTGGCAGGCTTGGCTGACATCTATGTGAACGATGCCTTCGGGTCGTGGCAAGCCCATGCTTCAACCTTTAACATTACTAAATATCTGCCTTCTTTCGCCGGATTTTTGATGCAAAAAGAACTCCACAACCTCGACCGTATTTTTCAACCCGAACGACCATTTGTTTCGGTGGTAGCCGGTTCAAAGTTCGATACAAAAATAGATTCATTAAATGCCCTCCTCAAGACTTCCGACTATTTGGTGCTGGGTGGTGTGATTTATAATGCTTATTTATGTGCCAAATATGGAGTGGAAATCGAAGGCATCGAAGCCGACGACCTTGTGTTGGCTAAGAAATTCGTCGAGTTTGCTGCTCCTTTTGGCGATAAGTTGCTCGAACTGCCTTACATAATTGAGTCGGACAACCCGGAAGGGAAGCTTGAAGGCAAATACCGCACGCTTGCCATAAAAGATTTACGGCCCGGACAAAAATTGAAATGGGTGCTCGATGTTTCGTCAAAATCATTCGAAGATGCCAAAGTGAAAGAGATTTTTCATCAGGCAAAAACCATATTTGTGAATGCAGTGATGGGCTATACGCCTTATTTTAATGAAGGCACCATTGCTTTAGATCAAATGATTGACGAAAATATTGAAGCTGTGAAACTCTACGGCGGTGGCGACACCATGCAAGAGCTTAAACGCTTATTGCCGGGCTTATACATCGTTGCCCTCGACAATCCGAAATATTATATTTTCACCGGAGGAGGCGCCGTGCTAAAAGCCATTCAGGAAGGAAATTACTATGGTTTGGAACCAGTGAAGGCTTTGATGAAAAAATAAGTTTTTAAACCCGACTTAGTTTTTCTTCAAAACATACTTCATCGACAAATGATAAGTGTATTGAACAACAGGCTCTAAGATAGAAGGGTTGATCACAATATCAAAATTCTTATAAGCAACTTTGTTGTAATACAAGGACGACTGGCTGTTTCTGAGCGAATATTTCGTCAGGCTACTGCTTTTAATTCCAGCCATTGAGGCAGCCGAAAAAGTATTATAGCTGGAATATCTTTCAATAGGATAGGTTGTATTAATATCTTCATTTAGGGTTTGATACATCGGAATGATATTCAATCCTAGCTTCTTAAACTCTTTTAGTTTTTTGTTCATCAAGTCAACGGAAGCACGACGGAGGGTATCATACACCTCGTCATTATCCTTAATGATGTAATCCACCTTAACGATGTCGTAAATTTCCTTCTTGGCAGCTTCAATCAAAAGTGCATCCACTATTTTATTGTCGGAATATCGCACATGAATGTTCTTTTTCAATTCAAATCCCTTAGGCACTTCGTTATACGTTTTGCTGAAGATTTTCTTTTCAACTTCAATTTCGAAAATAGGCACTTGCGAAATGAAATCAACAAAAACATCCTTTGGCAGAACGCCCAATTTAGCGATAGCCGTAGTGAAATTGTTGATCCGCGAATTGATAAGCTGATGGCCGGCTTCGATGCTATCACTCACTTGCGAAATACCAAAAATAGCCACATATTCATCAGCTTTGACGTTCATCATCAAATTGGTTTCAATCACAATAACAGAATCGGAAATTGCTGCTTGATAATAGGTAGGATAGGAACCATAAGGATCGGCTACTTTTGCGCCACGTTTAGCATAAGCGCCACTTTCCAGGTTATAATCATCATAGCTGTTGGCCTTACTTTGATTCATCATCCAGTTGCCTGCTGCCTGAGGTTTAGCCTGCAGTGTGATTAAACACAAAACGAAAGCTAAAATTAATTGAAACGATTTATTTTTCATGATATTAAGTACTAATGAATTTAAAATTATAATAATATTCTTTGAGGAAATTAATTCTTCAACGAACGGTTAAATTGCAAAAGAGAAACCACTTCCACAACAGAGTAAAGAACATACAAAATAAAGAAACTCACAATAAAAGCAAAGGCATCTTCTTTATAATTAAAAACATAAAGAATGATAATCAACAACAATAGTATCAGTTTAATGCCCGTTGCCAAAATAAAATAATTCAGAAACTGATTAAATCGCTCTTGAATAGAACGAGATAAAATATAAAACAAACTTAATGAAATGGCATAAAAAAACAAAACCTGATAGGGTAATGTTGGCGTAACAAATCGGGCAGGTAAGTAGAAGTTCATTAAAATGGCAATAATGAAGAGAAGGGTACTCAGCATCGTTACTTTTTTAAAGAAAGCATGAAAGACAGAGGTTTTCATTTTTTTAATAAGTCTTTAATTACAATATAAATGGCAACAGCCACCGAAGTAAGCGAAAAAACCACAGTGAAAACGGGTATTTTCCATTTAAGATAAGCGTCTAATGTAAGTCCACCGAAAGTTCCTGCAAATATGATGACACCCATTTGCAGGGCAATGCTCGAATAGCGGGCATAGCCTTTTAATGAATTAAACTTTTCTGGAATCTTCATCGCTCATCGGTTTTGCAGCCTGACCGATAGAAGAACCTGAATGCATGTTGCATGTTCCGGTATATTGCGCCCCGGGTTCAATTGAGAGTTTCCCAATCACGATATCACCTGTAAGTTTGGCGGTTGCCTTAAGGGTTAACAACTCTGCAACTTCAATTTTGGCTTTAATATTGCCTGAAAAATCAGCATTCTGACAGATAATGCTTCCTTCAACAGACCCTGAAGCTCCAATAACAAGTTTTCCTTTTGAATTAATAGACCCAACAAGAGTTCCGTCTATTCTGAAGTCGCCATTTGAAATGATTTCGCCTTTTATGGTTGTGCCTGCGCCCAGCAGGTTAATGGAAGGGGTTTCTGATTCGTTACTTTTTGCCATTTGATTATTCTTTTTTTAGAAAGCAAATATACGGTATTTATTATTTATACGATATAAAATAGGTTTATTTCATAAGATAATTTTTCTGAAAGAAAGATAGATATTCTTCTCTGTCTTTTTTCTTATAGAAAAGCGGGTAATTAGAATCAGAAACTACAAATGAATAATAATCATCCTGTTCTATTCCCGAAAACACATAAGTGTTCGACGAAATTAAAGTATAGTAGTCTAATGCAGCATCTTTATCCTTAAACTTATTTATAGTAATTATTTGTTGGGTTTCATTAAGGAAAATATTGCTAATAGTAAGTTCCGATAATTTATAATATTGAGTGTTGAAATCAGAAATTCTATTTTTCATCGAATTCACACTTATTTTTTTCGAATCAACAATTAACACATAAAAATGAAGATTATCAGGGTCGTATTCATAAGTAGGTTCAGGCACATCAATGGTTTTAAATGAATTAGTATCATTCAAAGGTTTTCCTTTCAGCTTTTCCCAAACATCAATAAAATTCTGAGCCAACCCTTTAACTTCATTTTCCGGATTCTTCTGAACTATTTGTTTCATAATAGCCACCGCAGTATCATTGTTTCCTGTTAATTTACCCAGCGAAATAGCTTTTAGATATTCAAATTTCGGAAGAATTACTTTATCTGCTTTAAATTTCACTAAAGCAGTATCGGCATTATTCACCACTACTCCATATTCTTTATTTTGATAAGAATTATAAGTCTGTTCATAAAACTTTTTCGACCGGTCTTTAACAGCTTGCATCTGAATATAATATTGTGGATCAGCTATCAGTTTTGCATAATCAGTTTCAGCATATTGTGTCAATAAAATATTTTTATACTCAGCTGCCTTTGCATCTTTTCCTCTATTGAGATTAATTACATAAAGCTGATAATAAGCCCCCGGCACTCTTTTGTCTTTCGGAAAACGCGTAATCAAAGATTCAAAAGCTTCCATGGCTTTCACTTCGTCATTCAACCCTTCTTTATAAATGAACCCAATGCTATACAGTGCTGCAACAATTTTCTCGTTCGATTTATCCACCAATTCTTTGGTCATCGGAATATCTTTCATATACAGTTTACGATCTTTTGGGTTGGCAACCACCTTCTTCACCGAGTCTGTTTCTTCTCCATTTTCATCCTTCTTTATGTTTTCAATTTCATCAAATGAAACCACCTGTTTATTCGAAAGCACCCAAAGGTCCTCAAGTTTTCGTTTTCCCCATTTCTTTTGAAATTCGGCATAACCAAAGTTTTTCGCGTTTGTATTATAAAAATACCAACTACTGCTACCTGCGTTTACATCCAAAGGTTTACTGGATTGAAGTTGATACAAACCCATTTGACGGTCGCTTTCTTCTTTTTTCTTCCGGTTTTCTTCATCAACTATCTTCTGAATAATTTTGTCAATAACCGCATTTCGTTGAGCTTCTGTCATTCCGGCAAGGCGTTGCAAACTGTCTTGCAATTGAACCACCTGAAGATTTTTAACCAATTCTGTCAACACCTTGGTTTTCGATTCAATATTCACATAATCGGGATAATCTTTTGGCAAGAACTGCAAAGCTGTGTCGTAATAAGCTTGCGCAATCACATAATCCAACTTCTTAAAACTAATATCTCCAATCATAAGTGCCGAAGCAGTTCGCTGATAATTATTATTGGTAGAAACCGAAACCGAAGTCTTCAGGTTTTGTAAACCAACAAGAGTATCTTCGTTTTTCAACGCAATATCAGCCAAAGCATAATAAATTTGATCTTTATATTCAAGGTTTTTAATGTCTTTCAGCATACGCATCAGCATTTTTTCAATGTCTTCGCGTTTTGTTGTAGCAGGATTAAAGCAACGGGCAATATTGATCCTTGAATTGAACGACATTTCATAAGGAGTCATTCGTTTAAGCACTTTTTTATAATAATATGTGGCTTTTTCACAATTGCTATTTGCTTGATAAATTTGAGCCAAAATAAAATTAAGCCTGATTTTTTCCTTTTTTGTATGCGATTTGCTTAAAGCGGTAAGTATATAATCAATGGCAGGAGTATAATTTTCCTGACGAATATAAAAATCAGCATACGCAAGCGAAAAATCTTTCTGGAATTTATTTGAGGCACTTTTCTTATAAATCAAGTTTTGAACATCATCCAACAAAGGTGCAGAATTATCAAACTCTTCCTGAATATTCAACAATTTACTTTTCCAAATACTTGCTTCGTTTTTAACCGGCGATTTCTTAAACGTCTTAATCACATAATCAAATGTTCTTAAAGCAGACTTATAATCTTGCTTATAAAACTGAGCTTTAGCCATCAGCATATAACAATTTTCCATCATTTTCACATGTTCTTGTCCTTTAATAAAGATAGAATGTTTGCGTATGGCTTTTGCCGATTTTTCAATGGCGCGGTCCATTTGTGGATAAATAGCCTGTGCATTCTCTTTTGTCCCATATTTATAGATAGGCAAAATTCGGGTGAAATTATCTTTAGCATTCTTATCCAAATCGGCTAAACCCTCTTTGAAACTCTCGTTTCCATTAAAATAAACATTATAGCGAGCCGTTATGTTATGGAAAACTCGTCGTGTAAAAGTGTTTTTCCTGTTTGAACAAGAATAAATCGTTGCTAACCCTATGAAGGCTAAAATAATAAATATAAATCGTGAAGTTCTAATCAAAATGCTCAATCTTTTAATAATACTGCAATGATAACTCATAAACTGCAAAATTATTGTATTTTATCGAAATAAATATGATTCGGTCATTTTTTTATCTTTAATGAGCTAAAATTAATGTTTTAAAACATATCTTTTATTTTCCGATATTTGCAGCTTGTTTTAAAACTATGGCAAAAAAGAAAGAAAAGAAAGAAAATTGGATTAGTCGGCTTCGCAACAAGTATCGTCTTGTGGTGATGAACGATTCTACATTCGAGGAAAAGCTATCCTTTCGCTTATCTCGTTTAAATGTATTCATAGTCTTGGGAACCACTGCTATTATCCTTGTTTTTCTAACCACATATATTATTGCATTCACCCCGCTTCGCGAATATATTCCTGGTTATGCACGTGTTGATTTGCAAAAACAACTCTACGATTTGCAAATGAAATCTGATTCGATGCAACAAACCTTTCGTGCAAATGATTTATATCTGAAAAACATAACTTCTATTATGAATGGAGGGACACCAGCAGAAATGAATGCACCTAACCTGATTGAAGATAATTCAACAAAAAAAGATTTCAAGAATGTTTCACTCGATAAAAGCGCATTGGAAACGAAACTAAGGAATGAAGTTGAAAATATGAGCAAAGAATATCTGGCAGTGCTAAAAACCGATATTTCTTCTTCACAAACCTCTTCATTGAAGAACTTTTTCTTTTTCACTCCGGTGAAAGGGGTTTTGACTAATTTATTTAACATCAGCGAAAAACATTTTGGTGTGGATATTGTTGCACAAAAGGGCGAGTCGATAAAGGCTGTTCTCGACGGGACAGTAATTTTCTCGCAGTGGACTCTCGAAAACGGCTGGATTATCGCCCTCCAACATACCCAAAACGTTATTTCAATTTACAAACACAATTCAACTCTTTTGAAAAAAGAAGGAAGCATAGTAAAAGCCGGTGAACCTATTGCCATCATTGGCAATTCGGGTGAAAACACAACCGGAACTCACCTGCATTTCGAACTTTGGTTTAATGGTGTTCCAGTCAATCCAAAAGAATATATCAGCTTTTAATTTGAAAAAAAACATCGCCATATTAGGCTCAACCGGTTCAATTGGAACCCAGGCTCTCGAAGTGATTGATGCTTTTCCTGATGAGTTCAGCATCGAGGTGTTAACTGCCATGAATAATGCCGAGTTGTTGATTGCCCAGGCAAAACACTTTGTTCCAAATGCAGTGGTCATCGGTAACGAGGCTTTATATCCATTGGTATTCGCAGCTTTAGATCCATTCGACATTAAAGTGTATGCCGGAAAAGATGCCTTTAATCAGGTGGTCGAAATGGAAAACATCGATATGGTGCTGACTTCTATGGTAGGGTTTGCCGGGCTGGAACCTACTCTGCGAGCCATCGAAGCCGGAAAACATATTGCCCTTGCTAATAAAGAAACGCTTGTCGTAGCCGGCGAATTGATTACCCAAAAAGCTGCCGAAAAGAAAGTCGGGCTTTTCCCTGTCGACTCTGAGCATTCGGCTATTTTTCAATGCTTAGCCGGCGAGTATCTAAACCCAATCGAAAAAATAATCCTCACAGCTTCAGGGGGTCCATTCAGAGGAAAGAATGCCGAACAATTGAAGACAATTACGAAAGCCGATGCACTTCGTCATCCCAACTGGGACATGGGGAATAAAATCACAATTGACTCGGCAACGCTTATGAACAAAGGTCTCGAAGTAATTGAAGCCCGCTGGCTTTTCGGAGTGAAACCCGAAGAAATAGAGGTTATTGTACATCCACAATCCATCATTCATTCGATGCTGCAATTCACAGATGGTTCCATTAAAGCACAAATGGGTTTGCCCGACATGAAACTCCCCATTTTATATGCCCTTTCTTTTCCAAAAAGATTAAACACTTCGTTTAAGCGCTTCAGCTTTGCCGATTATCAACAACTGACCTTCGAACAGCCCGACATTGCAACCTTTCGTTGCCTGCAATTGGCCTACGAAGCCATGCGTCTGGGAGGCAATATGCCCTGCATTCTCAATGCAGCCAACGAAATTGCAGTTGAAGCTTTTCTAAACGACCACATCAATTTCCTTCAAATACCGGAAGTAATCGAGCAAAGCATGCAAAAAGCTGCTTTCCTTAAAAAACCTTTGCTTGCCGATTATCTTGCAAGCAATCAGGAAACCAGAATTATTACATCAGAAATTATACAACAAATTAAAACAACATGACCACATTAATCATGATTGCTCAATTAATTTTGGGCTTATCCATTTTAGTAGCCCTTCACGAAATGGGACACTTTCTCGCGGCCAGAGCTTTTGGCGTGAAGGTCGAAAAATTCTATATCTTCTTCGATTTTTGGAAAATAAAACTATTTAAGTTCAAACGCGGCGACACCGAATATGGCATTGGTTGGTTCCCTTTGGGCGGATATGTGAAAATTGCCGGCATGATTGACGAGTCGCTCGACACCGAAAAGCTTAAAGAACCCCCTCAACCTTGGGAGTTCAGAGCAAAACCCGCATGGCAACGCCTCATTATTATGCTAGCCGGTGTAATCGTGAATGCCATCCTGGGAATAATTCTATTCACTTTTGTGTTGCTTCACTACGAAAAAGAATATTTGCCAAACGAAGCCCTCACCGAAGGCGTTTATGCCTACGAAACTGCACGCGAAATTGGCTTTCAATCGGGCGATAAAATTGTTTCTATTAATGGCAACACCATCGAACGTTTTAAAGATGCCTTAGCGCCAACTATTTTCATGGGCGGCAAAGTGATAGTGGAACGACAAGGCAAACAAGTAGAAATTGTGATTCCCGACACATTATATAAAACCATTTCCAACACCGGAAAAGGATTGTTTCTTGCTCCTGCCAACTACAGCTTTAAGGTCGACAGCGTATTGCCCGAAGCCAATGCAGCAAAAGCAGGCATAAAAGTGAACGACCGTTTCATTTCGCTCGATACCATTCCAATCATTAGCTGGGGACAGTTCTCCGAATTGGTTCGCGGCTCCAAAGGCAAAACATTTCAGGCAAGCATCATCAGAAACAAAGACACACTTTCGTTTCCCGTATTGGTCGACACCACGGGATTAATCGGAATTACCGCTAAAATACCCTACAATAATAAATCCTACAACATCATTTCGGCTATTCATTATGGATTTAAAGATGCATGGGACATGACGGTTGCCAACGTAAAAGGACTCGGAAAAGTGTTCACTGGCAAGGTAAAAGCCACCGACTCGGTGCAAGGCCCAATCGGCATTGCCAAAATTTATGGAGGCGTTTGGGACTGGCAACGCTTTTGGTTCATCACAGGGCTACTTTCAATCATCCTTGCCTTCATGAACATTCTACCCATTCCGGCTTTAGATGGAGGTCACGTAATTTTCCTCACCATCGAAGCCATCACAGGCAAAAAGTTTTCCGATAAGTTCCTCGAACGCGCCCAGATTGTTGGCATGGTAATATTGTTAGCCATTATGGCTTTCGCAATTGGAAACGATTTGTATAAGGTGATTTTTAAATAGACAATTAGACTTTTAGCTTTTTAGTCTTTTAGATGTTTAGGTTTTTGGGGAGAAAGTGAATTTTTGATTGTGTTTATTTATTGAATGAGATATTATTTTAGATGCTTATTCAATTAATTTTTATGGATGTTCGATCAGCAAACGGCTGTTTTTCATTGCAAACGAATGCTCCAAACCATAAATAAATGGAAGG
>JBAWXL010000166.1:0-10464 GCA_037144095.1 Bacteroidota bacterium | reverse complement strand
CTCCGAGTCACACTTTTACTTATATTAAAACACATAATTAATAAATAAAAAAGAGAGTTTTTAGAAGATATTCTAAAAACTCTCTTTTTGTAGTCCGAACAAGGCTGTTCTCCAGCACATTTATTAAGGATTTGTTGAAAATCAATGATTTAAAAAAATGGATAAAAGTAGAAACAATTCAGTATGAGACTTTGTGATGTGTTTAAAATGGCGTATATCGTTAAATACAATTCACAACAGGCGTTTTAATCAATAAACATACATATCCCCCCGTTATTGTTTTTTTAGGACTCCCCTGTGCCGTACTGCGCCTTAATATGCTAATTACCGATAATATGTAGGGGGAGACAATCTCAAAAAGAAATTTGACCAATTTTTTCTCTAAAACTGAGATTTATCAAAAATGTAGAAATAAATTTTGGGGCAAAAAATCACAAATTCAAGGGTTCAAAGATCGGGGTAATTAAACCCCAATCTTGATAAACATATACGGGTTCACTTCAGTATAGACGGTTTGCGTAAGCAATACTTGCAAAATGCACGTCAGCCAGCCAATGCGCAAAGTGTGTGTTAGGTATAGTTTTTTTATTCAAAATCAATCATACTTTCGTCAACGATAAAAGGTATTAACTCTTTAATTGCAAATGCTGATATTTTCATTTTACTGTTGTTTTTTCTTTTTTTAGTATGGGTGCTAATACTTGTAAATACTTAGTTCAAATTTGGTGTACCCAGCTAAAAGGGCATATATCATCTTTATCTTTACCGACTATTTTTTATATATCGCTGTCCTATAATAGATTGAAAGATCGTTGTAAAGAAAAATTTGTTTGTTAACGGTCTGGATGTGTTCTTCTATTAAATTAAAACCCAAAGATAAAGACTATTTTTCACATTATCAACGAGATGTTTATTCTTTTTAGTTTATACATCGGACTTTTTATCTGATCGAAAACATCAGTCACAAATTCCACTGAACTCACACTTGTCAAATTCCTGTTTTTAAGATTGAATTTAAAACCTTTTCCGTTGATATAACAGTTTATCCACCAAAGTAATTATCTCATTGTCAGTGTCAAATAAACCATCGCCAGCAATGTTAGAACTTTCCTATATGTTGGGGAGGGGGTCAGCGCAATTGGGGGTGGGGTCTTTGGTATCCAGTACATGTTCCAGTCATTATCGTCTTCGACTCACAGTTGGGGTTTATTATTTTCACCTAGGACTTGCACCAGTTTTGCTGGTTCAATTATTATTAGTTGAAGATACATTGGCTTCGCCTTTGAAGTTCTATTTAAACTGGCACAACTGGTGCAAATACTATTCATCCTCATCATCATTAGAATAATATGGTTCCAGCTTCTTTTGAATTAACAATAAAATATCTATATTTTGATAATATTCTGTTGCTAGTATTTTAATTTCCTGCTGAATGTCTGGCTCAAATTGATCAAGGATATTTTCATAATTTTCATTCTTAATTTGATCTAAAATATACTGCCCTCTTTGGGAAGTACTTTTTATTTTCCTTTCAATACTATAGCTATTTCCATAATATTCGCCATTTAAGTTTCTTAGAGTATTAAAATCATCTATCAATTCTATTTCATTTTTAATATTATTTTCAGAAACAACTTCAATAATTCTGTTTTCATTTTCCAGTTTACTATCAACTATTGATTCTTGACAGTTATCACTTTTCAATTCATTGTTATCTATTACCAGTTCACTGTTATCATTATTCAATTTACTATTATCAATTTCCATTTCACTATTAACAGTTATCATTTTACTATTATCTATTATCGGGTTGTTTGGGTTGTTTTGGGTTGTTTCCGTTCTTCTAGCATTTTGATTCCCAACGGGAGCACCACCCAGTCTACCATTAACCCGATTTGATTCAACCTTTGCGTTGTACTTTTTCATATTAACTTCTAAGGCTGGTAATACACCATTCCAAACTAACTTGTCTGCCTTTGTTTGTAACTCAGGTTCTTTCGCTTCAGCATAATTGCATAAATTATTGATAAATCTTCTGACTTCAGAATCATCCAGCAATTCAATTTGTTCACGCCAATTGACGTAAAATAAAAATCTAATATCACTCATTTTTTTAATATTTAATTTTCCATTTCATATTGGGTGGGTCGATACCAATACTACTTTGGGTTTATTTATTGTTATTATTATACCGACCCTGTGTTTTCTAAATGTATACAAAATAAATGACAATTCCAAATTTATTACGCTAGTAATGAGCGAATTTAGCAATCTATTAGATTTGATATATGAGGGAAATTTATTATTTCTAAAATCGATCTTGTAATAAAAATTTAGAAATAAATATTTCATCATATATTTGTTGCTGGTTGAGTTATCTATCCCAAGACAATAAAAATATCCACCGACATCATAAGATTCAACAGAATCAAATTATGAAGTCGGTGGAAACTTAATTATTTTAATCTTCTTTCTTACATGAATTCAGGTCATTCAAAATCCGTTTACCAATTTTGATATTTTTTTCATATATATCAATTCCTACAAACTTAAATCCCAAATAATTTGCTGTAAAACCAGTCGACATCGTTCCTCCAAAAATATCCATAACAACCGTGTCTTTACTTTTAGGTGCTGTCATTAAAAGTGGAAATAATGGCAAATCATAGGAAAAGGTTGCAGTATGTTCTTCTTCGCCTTCTTCAAATTTAACCCGATGTTTGCTTATTGAAGTGGTTAAAATGTTTGACATTTCATCATATCCATCAATTTTAGAAAATGTTGACGGATCAATAAAACTAGTACTTTGATCAAAGTTATTGGGTATATAAAATGATTTTTTATTCCCGTTCTGCTCGTGACAGGTTGTAGAAATCTTCAATTTCTTTTCAGAGTTCATTTTTATCTTTTCAAAATAATAGTCCTTTGTTTTAGCGAACCATAGAATTGATTCTGTACCACTGATAAGGCGTTTGACATTATTCCCAATTGGTTTATTCCCACTTTTCTTCCAACAAATATCTTGAACAAAAAAGACATCCCTTCTTATCATTTCTGAAGTAATTCTTGAAATTATACCAAGACATTGTCCATCCCGATATGTTTCACCGATGCTCAGAAATAATGAACCTGTTGGTTTCAAAGTTTCCATACTTTTTTCCAAAATATCACATAATCTTTTGACAAATAATTCGGGTGTTTTTTCTCTGCCAAGTTCATTTGGATTATCACCATATTTTCTGAGTTGGTAATATGGACTTGATGTAAATATCACATCAGTTTCAAGACCTTCAGGAAACTTGATAGTTTCAGCATCGCCTTGAATAAGTTGATAATTATTTGTACTTAATGGAATCAAATCGATTGAAGTTTTTGGAATGGATTTTTTCACCCTGAATTCTATAATCTTACGACTAGCAAAATCATTTTCAATTTTTCCATTCAAGAAAGTATCAATAATTCTTGATTCACCTTCTTCAACAATAGTAAATTCATGTTTATCAATAAGTTTAGTCGCACTTAAAGCACGTGCAACCTTTAATTCGTTATTTACAACCTTATTTTGTAACCCCAAATTAAACGATGGATTCTTTTCTTCCCATTCAATAACATCCTGAAGGAAATAGACATTGTTACGGTCAAAACCTTTTCCCAACAAATTAGAAATTGTCGACATACGTTCTTCCTTATCCCTGTTTGGATTTTTCTTTTCCATGCCGATACGAAGTAAGTAACGAACTTCATTTAACTTTTCACTGGCACGTTTTTCCTTGTGAATTTGATTGTTAACAATAAATATACCCAATTCATCTTCATTGGCTGGTTCAAAATCCGCAACAATACATCGAACAAAATTTATTTCTAAATTTTTCAACGCTTGAATACGTAAGTAACCATCTACTAAAACATACCTACCACCTTGGCGAATAACTAAAATCGGTTTTTGTTGTTTGTAAACCTTCATACTTTCTTCCAAAGATTTAATGTCATCTTCACGATTAGAGTAATCGTAGATTGATCCTGTAATTGATGGTATATCAATTACATCAACATTTAGATTAATAATACGTTGGTTTAATAGGGATTTCAATCCATTATTAAGGAAGGGGAAACGTTTTTCTTCGATAGGTTTTCTAACCATATCAAATTTTACGTCTTGATAACCAGTGGTGTCTTTGATTAAAGAATCAACACCATTTACGTTTTTTGAATCGAGGTTACTGTTATTCACCAATTGATCGTTCTGTAACATTTTTGACATGTTTTTTTTGATTTTAATTTGTGTGTCACCATTGACAATGCAAACCTACGACAAAACGACAATTATGTTAAAATAAAAAAACCTTACTCAATTAAGGGTAAGGTCTATTTATCAAAAGTAATATTACTTTATTCTATCAAAACTCAATAACAATAAGGTTTTTGTCTAATCTTTCGTCTATTTTATTTATCTCACCATATTTCTTAATTAAAAAGTAGTCAGCCATTTCACTTCCCAAAAAATTTGTTAATGCAGTATTTATTTTTGATTTTACAGTAATAAAATATGGACTACCTGATGCATGACTATCACAAATATAATCTATTCCCTTCTTATCTGCCGTATTTTTGAAAATGAAATAGTAGTTATACATTTCTTTTCGAGTTTCTTCTTTAGTGAAAATGTTATTTTCAAAGCCTTCTGTATGTTTTAAATAATATAAATATAACGCTTTATGAAGAGCATTTAATTTTAGTATTTTGTCCCCAAATGAAATTTCCCCTGTTTTACTAACAATAACCTTATATGGATTTATATCACTCTTGATTTTGTCATAGTTAATAAAATTATCGCGAAGGTTTGTTATAATATTATGAATATGAAGTATTACTTTTTTATCATTGTGTTTTTCAAGGAAACTATCTAAACACGTATCACAAATATATGCAGTCCTGATTTTTAAAATGATTCTGCGTTTGTTGGTACACAAATCGTTAATACATCCAATCGGTTCTTCGTGGATATTTGAATCATCTTTGACATTAAATACATCAATATCAAGGAGCGAGGAAAATATGTTTTCAATTATTTGGTGAGCAATTCCAAATTGTGGCTGGTTATTAGTATATTTCTCCCAATCCAACGCATTGATAAAAATATCTTTCTTTTTAAATGAACTAAACCATTTCTTTTCATTTTTAATTGAGGTTATAATCACAAAAAAATCATCAGGGCTTATGTTTGAACTAGCATTCATATCCCTGTGAAAATCTATAAGATTGAAAAACTCTTGAAATGATAAAGACTCAACTTCAACTGGGTTTTGAAACTTTTTATCGTAGTGTTTGAATACCTCAGGAGCTAAAGACATCAATGGAATAAATGACAATTCCCCAGGAATCTTGTTTAATAGTTTAGTAACTTTTTCTACTTCAGAGTATTGAATTTCGAGGGTGGATGCTACGAATACTTTCATATTAGAAATTTAGAAATAAATTTTTAGTAGTTAATAAAAGTCTTTTTCGTCTTCTTCGTCAACATCTATTATTTCTTTCATTCTAATTTTCAACGCCTTGGATATTTTATACAAATTTTTAATAGTAAGATTTGTACGTCCAGCTTCAATTCTACTAAGATTTGTTTTTTCAATATTACAAATCAATGATAAATCCTGTTGTGATAGTCCTTTTTGTTCCCGAATTGTTTTTATTCGAGTTCCCACCATTGAATATAATCTTTCATCTTCCATACTTAAGCGTGTTATCAATTATGACAACAAATATCCAAATTTTATCTAATTATTAAGTTATCATATATGGCAATAGAACAAACTTCAAGTTTCTCCCATTACTGACAATCAACAAAAAAGGACTTTCTTTTCAGTTAGTCCTTTAATTAATATCCACCAAATCTTTCAATTCAACCCCCAGCGATTGACTTAATTTTATCATTGTTTTTAACGTTAGGTTTGCCCGACCTGCTTCAATCCTACTTATAGTTGATTTCTCAAAGTTACAATCATAAGCTAGTTGTTCCTGTGTTATCCCTTTTTCTTTGCGGATTTTACGGATATTTTTTCCAACTAAAATTATAATTTCCTTTTCGTTCAACATATTTTTTTTATTGACGTATATATGAACAAAGAAAATTTAATATCTTTGCAAAGAGGTTAATATATACGTCAAGTTTTTTATTAAATCACATAATATATTTGAATATGCCCTATTGTAAAAATTGCGGAAATCAATTGGCTGAGACTGCCAAATTTTGTTCTAAATGTGGACAACAGATTTTAATTCAAGAGAAGAAATCAAAACCAAAATGGTCATTAGAAAAATTCTTAATTGATAATCCACCAAATGACAAAGGAGTAATAAAATGTCCAAGATGTTTAGGGAAGGGTCATGTTGAAAAGAAAGATATATCCCGATTGGGCATGGATGGGTTATTATTAGGTGATTGTCAATATTGTGATGGAATTGGATTAGTTAATATTAAAAAAATTGACACAACATCAATTTATTTAAATGAAGAATCAACCATAAAAAACGATCAATTTGACAATCATCAAATACAAGTTGAAAAAGAAGATGCTTTAACAACAATAGAAAATAATAATATAGATATATTGGATGATAATAAATACAAAAAATATGTTGAGTCTGGACGGTTGAATCCGTTTCCATTTATCATATGTGTTTCAATTTCAACTTTAGCTGCAATAATTTTAGCGTATTATGGTGAATATTTTTTTAATTTAATAATCCAAATAGACTTTTTTGGCTCAGCAACAAGAGTACCAAAAATATATGCCTTAATAGTTGAACTTTTGTGGATTCTTCCATATATAATAATATCAATAGGATTAGCATTAAGTTTTTTTGCAATCAGAACAATAGGTAAAGTGAGGAATACGAAAGTTTGTGTATTGGTATTTTTACTTATTTCAATTATATGTTGGATTTCAAGTCATGAATTCTCATTAATATCTTCAGATTGGTTTTCCTTTGGGGGAATCCTAAAGTTAGTATTATTCTTAGTTGTTGCATTGTTTTCGGGTCTTTTTGATTATATCTTTTGTGAAAGATGTAATATTGAATTTAAAGATGAGACTTTCTATACTCTTATTGATATTTCTATTGATGATTATATTAATAAATTGTCTGTTGATCATTTTGAAAACATTGTTCGTTTAACACACAAGGATGCTATTTTAAATAGTGATGATAAGACAATAATAAAGAATGAATTACACAAATGTAGTAACTGCGGAGACTTAATTTTAACTATCAAATGTTGTGAAATAGTAAAAGACGACAAGGGAAGATTAAGTTTAAAGGATAACAAAACTGTGTTAGAAAAATGTTACATCTAATTACTAACTTACCAAAATAAAATTATGGCATACTGTGACAATTGTGGAAATCAATTATTAGATTCCGCAAAATTTTGTACTAATTGTGGACAGCAAGTATCAAAGAAAGATAGTAAAAAAACTGAACCTAAATGGTCATTTGATAACTTTTTAAAAGAAAACCGACCTAATGAAAGAGGTGTTGTCCTTTGCCCATATTGTATGGGAAAGGGTGAGATTATCATAGAGGATATTAATAGATTGTCAATCTCATTAAATACAGGGAATTGTCAACTTTGTGACGGAATAGGGCAAGTTAATGTAAAAAAAATCATTGAGTTTGAGAATAAAAATAAAGAGACTGTCGTACGAAACAATACAATTAACATTGATGATAGAAATTCTGAACAGATTTTAGTGGTCAATAAAAATATAAATTCTGAAACTAAAAAATTCAGCAAAACATTTTGGATAATGGTAGGAATATATATTATATCTATTAGTATGTCTTTTATAACTTCTATTAGTTCTCCTTCTATTGATCAGAATGATAATAACTTAAATCAGGAACTGTATAATAATCAAAATAATAGTTCACAATATGACAACAATTCTGATAATATCAATGCTACAGTTGATCCAAATATGACTGACACTTTTACGGTACAATAAATTTAAAATTTAATACTATGTTTGATAATTTGTTTTCATTTAAAGGAAGAATTCGGCGACTTGAATGGGGAATTTCTATAATGATTAATTCTATAGGTTATTCTATAGTTTATGGATTAATGGAATTAGCAACTTCAAAGATGAATTTTTTTAGTATGTTCTTAGCTGGTATTGCTTCAATACCAATTACTCTTTTTATTTTATCACAGGGAACTAAACGTTGTCACGATTTAGGCAAAAGTGGTTGGTGGCAACTAATACCTTTTTATACCTTCATTATTATTTTCATTGATGGTCAATCAGGCTCAAATAAATATGGTTTGAATCCTAAAAATATATCATCAAATAGCTCACCAATTAATCCTAAAGATGGTGGAGGACTTCGATAATTATAAATTTTGATTTATGAAATATACAGTTAAAGAGTTTGCACAGGAAATCAGGAAACTTTACCCAAATGATTATGATGATTTATCGGATGAAAAATTAGTTGAACTGTGGTTGAAGAAATATCCAAATGACAAAGAAAAAGTTGACCTTAGTAAAGAAGATAAAGTTCAAATCAAAGAACCATCAAACAATACTTCGGGGAGTTTTTGGGGATTCTTAAGAACTGTTATTTGGATAGCACTTATAGGTGGTGGAATATTCCTATTTTACAATTCAAATAAGAATAAAAACTATACTTCTACTGATTCAACGAGTGGTACAGAGCAATCCTCGAGTGTTTCAACAGTACAAAGTAGCCCTGAAGAACAATTCAACAGTATTCCAATCAAAAGTGATGTTTCAGAATATATTGACACATGTAAAGTTTTAGAATATTATGGACTTGATGATAACATAAAAACAGATATAAAAAGAATTCTAAGTGACCCTAACCCTGACCCTGAAAATAAAGTTGGAACAAATTGTGGACAGCAAGAAAGAAGGTGTAAATGGTGTCCAAATGTTTTTAATGTTGAAGGTACTTATTCGAGCATTTATCAAAATGTAAAGAATTATGTAAAACCTGAGGATATATTTACAGCGTATGCCGTTGCTTTTGCTGGTGCATTTTCACCAAGTAAAGTTAATGCCGAATTAGTAAGATGTTGCAATCTTTACAGAAGTGGTGAAAGATACCTTTGCGATTATAATACTCAAGAATTTTGTTCCGAAAAATGTAAAACGGAATATAAATATAATCATTAAAATATGAAACATTATAAGAAACTATTGCTTGTATTCCTTTCTTCAATTTCGACTCATTTTATATTTGCAGATCAGTTATCATACATAACCAAATCACAAGCAGATTCAGCTATAAGTGTTCTAAAAAATCAGTCAGAAGTATTACTTTGGTGTGCGTGTTGTGATAAAGACCCAAAACAAATTGTCAAGGTATCAAAAGTATATTATGAATTCACGGGCAACAAAGAATTTTATCATATATTTCTAATTGGTATAAACCAAAACGGGAAACAGATAAAAGAAGAACTTGACCTAGCTTATGTTCATATATATAAGAATGGCAAATGGTATAGTTTGGGTCAGGAACTTGGTTTTAAATGTAATCCTTGTACAAAACCTTTTAATTAGCAGTTAAATATGCAAATACTATTAATGACTAAATACTATTTTATTTTTTTCTTGATTTTTGGATTAACTTCTTGTTCAATTTCTAAGAAATATGAAGAATATAAGAGCAAACTTTTACTTAGAAAAATAACAAGGGAATATATAGAATCTACACCTATTGAACAACTTAATTTTATGTTTGGAAATTCAGATATTAAAATAGAGTACGTTGATTCAATACCTAAAGTCTCTATAAAACAGCAATGAAAAAAGTATTATTTTTTTCTGTACTCATAACGTTTTTTGGGTGTGATAACATGCTTGATGAAATTTTAAAACCCAAATATAAAATTGACAAATTATTTGTCAATGGTTTTAATATGCAATTAGAACAAGTTTATGTTATTAGTGTAAACAATGTAATATTAGATACTCTTTTTAAAGGAGGTACCACAGTTGTTGATATAAATGACTTTACGTCATTAAATAACACTGTTGTTGAAACTTATTATCAACCCATGTTACTTGCGTTAAGTAAAGATGAAATATGGCGCGTGTCTAAACACATTGTTGAAAATTACAACACAACTGAGAATCTTAGTGTTGGTACAACTATCTATACCTATACACATCCACACACATATCAATATAACACCGTTACGTGTGATAACGATTATACCAATAGAAAGTTTATAATTGGATTTATACCTGAAGTATCACCATTAGGATTACCACCTGAATATCGTGGGTTTCGTATGATTAATGACTCATTAAATAAAGGTGATAATTACATAAGTAGTAATTTATGGCCTGTTTCAAACGAAAAAAACGGGTACATATATTTTGATACAAATAATATTGTCAAAATGACCTATCAGGTATCAAAACCATTAACTGG
>JBAWXL010000165.1:0-10504 GCA_037144095.1 Bacteroidota bacterium | reverse complement strand
TAAAGGCAAAGGTATTCATTTCTATTTACCCATACAAATCGTTATAGAACCAAAAATATTTTATCCTAAGTTTGAAATAAAATATATGTAATTTTACAAGGCATTTAGGTGGAGATAGAAAACCTCCTGAAAAAACAGTCTTGATTAAAATTAAATCAAAAGCTATGAAAATAATTAAACCACTCAGGATACTAATTGTGGGTTTTTTCTTTCTTGCTCCAATCATATTACTTGGGCAAACAAAGGTAGTTAAGCTGAGTATTTACTTCGAAAGCGATAAGTTTCAGCTGCAGGAGGTGGGCGAACAAACGATTGCAGAAACGCTCGACACACTGCAACAATATAATATAAAAGGTATTTATATTTCGGGCAATACCGATAATACATCCGACAGTTTGCATAATCTGAAACTTTCGGCGAAAAGAGCTGAAACCATAAAAAACTTCATTCTTAATTTAGGTTTTAAAGAAAATCTCATCAAAGCAGATTATAATGGAGAAGACAAACCAATTGCTCCAAATGATTTAGAAGAAGGAAGAAAGAAAAACCGGAGAGTAGACATTGTGGTTACTTATAAGCTAAAATCCCCGCCAAAACAAAAGCTTGTAGCCGACATCTTACCCCCGCCCGTTGTAAAAGGGGATACTTGTAAAAAGGATACCATTATTATTCTTCCTGAAGGAACTCAGTTGGTTTTCAATCTTTGTGAGTATTTGGAAATAAAAAATTGCCTTGAATTTATTGAGAGTAATAATCCACAGGGTGTTTTAGCAAATGGTCTTTCGCTAATGGATACCAATGGTATCCCAATTGCAAGTTGCGGTATGTTGAAAATCAATTTAAAGCCCGGCTGTACGACAAGAGAATGCTTTAAAGTTCCCGTAAAAGTTCGATTTCCGGTCCCCAAAGACAAAGAATGTAATTATTGTGGCAGAAATGCAAAAGTTTGGGATATAACCACTGATGGAAGGTGGAGGCAAACAGTAGGTAAAAAGTCGGATATGAAAATCATTAGTCTGAAAGGGCAACAGTTTTATCAATTTACGATGTTTTGTCCTAATTATATGAAAAACTGCGATTGCAAAACAAAAGGAAAAAGATTAAAAATAAAGACGAATCATAAATATCGTTTCTTAGATGTGAAAATTGCTTTCGACTGTCCAACTGCAGTTATTGATTTAAAACCCAAAAGCAGAAAGAATGTGGTGAAAACAAAAGTCCCTTGTTGGAAAGGAAATAAAACCATCATTGCAACCCTCATAAATGATAAAGGCGACACCTTATATTTATTGCAACAATCTCTGAACGATTTACCCAAAAGAACTGCCTTTTCGGGATGCAAAAAAATCCCCAAAGAATACATAGGAAAAAAGCTAGGACTTTTTCCTATCCCCAAAAGAGAGTTATATCGTAAGTATATTATCGACCCGGGTTTATTGGTGAGGAAAAAAGAAAAGTAATTACTTTGACAGGAACAGTTGATTCTTTTGCAAATAATTCCGCCCCCACAATAAAGATATTTAAAATATAGCTAATGTGGGTGTTAATATTTTTAATCCTGATAATGCCCATATAATGATTGAACAACAATACGATTCACTTCTACTTTATAAATAATGCGATGATGTAGATTTATTCTTCGCGACCAATAGCCACTATAATTTGTTTTTAATGCTTCGGGCTGCCCAATTCCACTGAAAGGTGTTTTCGCACAACTTTCCAGAAGCAAATAAATCTTATTTAGCGTTTTTATATCATTTTGAAACCACCAACCTAAATCCTTCCATGCTTTAGGCATAAAAACCAATTCACGCATTAAGCATCTGTTTAAGTTCAGCTAAACTCAAAGGGCATGGTTCAACTTTCCCTTTTTCATATTGTTCAATGCTTTCCAAAACAGCAGGATTCGTTATTTCGTTAGGCCTTATTGCCTTCACGTTTTTAATAAATGAGATGCTTTTGAAAAACTCTTCTGCAAAAGCACTTTTGTTTTCAGCAATATCAATTATGTATTTCATTTTGTATTATTATAAAAATTTATTCTTTGTAAACGCACTACAAAAATAAGAAAATCTATTCAAATTAGATGAATACATTTCCTAAAATCAGTAAGATCAAAAAACTAAAGACCTAAATTGCTTTATTAGTGAATTTCAATAGTAAAAGGCATCAAGGCTTGCACACCTTTCATCTTTTTGATGGATTGGAGGTATTGATAATTAGTGAAATTATCACCCAACTGTTCTTGAATAAATTGAACCGAAGTAGATTTTCCGCTGAGACTTTCTATAATTTGAGTGAAAGCATCTTTTTGTTTAGGTAAATCAACCACCCGATAGGCTTCAATCTTTGCAAGTTTTGCGGCAGCTTCAATGGCTTTTTGCAAACCGCCAAAATCATCTACAAGTCCTATTCGTTTAGCATCTGCTCCACTCCAAACCCTGCCTTGTCCAATGCTATCAACCTGCTCAACGCTGAGTTTTCGTCCATCGGCAACATGTGTGATAAATGTAGTATAAATGTTTTCAATGCTCTTTTGCATTACATTATATTCATAGGTTTCCATCGGATGCATTGTGGACAAATAATCTGCATGTGAATTTGTTTTCACACCATCAATAGTGATGCCCAACTTATTATTAAAGAACTTCTTCAAATTTGGTATCATTCCGAAAACACCAATTGAACCTGTAATGGTGGTGGGGTCTGCAAAAATCTTATTAGCTCCGCAAGCGATATAATATCCACCCGAAGCTGCAACATCACCCATAGAAACTACAACGGGTTTAACTTTTTTTGCCAAAATAACTTCTCTCCAAATAATTTCAGAAGCAAGAGCGCTGCCTCCCGGCGAATTCACTCTGAGTACAATGGCTTTTATATTATCATCTTGGCGTGCATCGCGAATGGCTTTTGATATCCTTTCAGAACCAATTGTTACATCATTTCCTTCGCCACTTTCGATTTGTCCAATTGCATAAATAACCGCAATCTTATCTTTTTCTCTTTTTACTTTTTCGGTTGATGGAGCGAGCATATATTTATCTAATGTAATCAGACTAACAGTTTTTTCAGAATCAATACCTGCTTTTTTTTGAAGTAAAGCCAACAGTTCATCTTTATATATTGTAGCATCTGCAAATTTTAATTTCACAGCATCCTGAGCAGTTTCGAGTGCTAAAGTGTTAGCAATTTCGTTGAGTTCTTTAACAGGAACTTTTCGCGAATCTGAAATTTTTTGAAGCACATCATTCCATATTGAAGAAATAAAAGTGAGCGTTTGTTCCTTATTGGCATCGCTCATTTTATCAAGAATAAAAGGTTCGATTGCACTTTTATATTTTCCATGACGAATTATTTGTGCTTCGATATCCAGTTTTTGAAGAGTTCCTTTATAAAACATAATTTCAGCCGCCAAACCTCTGAAATCGACCATACCTTCAGGATTAACATATATTTTATCAGCAACAGAAGCCAGAAAATATGATTTTTGTGAGTAGGCTTCGCTATAACTTACAATAAACTTTCCCGATTTTTTGAAATCAATCAATTCGTTTCTGATTTCTGCCACCGAAGCGAATCCGGCTTTGATATCCGAAACATCCAAGAGTATTCCTTTAATATTATTGTCTTTTTTAGCTTTACTAATACATTTCAAAATATCGTTTAAACCACTCGCACTTTTTGATTTTAATGAAGCAAAATCGAAAGACTGCATTGGGTTGTTTGATGCCCGGTCGAAAATCTCATTACTTAATGTAAGTTGAAGAATGGAGTTAGATGGTACGTTGATTTCCTCTTTCTTGAGCCCTGAAATCATCGAAGCTATGATACCAATGCCGATAAAAAATAAAATTATACCGGTCAGAAAAGTGCCTAACATAGAGGCAAACATGAATTTAAAGAATTGTTTCATTTTAATTTGATTTAATGAGTATGCAAGTATACTCATTTTTTTTAATTTTGACATCTAACAAATTTAAATGTGCATAAGCTCTACTTGTCGACAGGAAGTAATTTAGGTGATAAAAACTCAAATTTATTGAAAGCAAAACAATCAATTTCAATTTATATTGGGAGTATTATTAAAACCTCTTCTATCTATGTATCTGAACCGTGGGGCTTTCAAAGTGAAGAACAGTTTTATAATCAGTTATTAATAGTCGAAACAGACTTGTTGCCTCAGGAAGTATTAAGGGAAATACACAAAATTGAAAAAGCTTTAGGAAGAAAAAAAACCACAAAACAATGGGATTCACGAGTGATAGATATTGATATTTTATTCTATGATAATGTAATTTATAGTTCAAACTCATTAAAAATCCCTCATCCTTTACTACAGGAACGTAAATTTGTTTTATTACCTTTATCTGAAATTGACAATGAATATATTCACCCTATTATTAATATGAGTATTGCTGAGTTATTAACACATTGCCCCGACCATTCGTTGGTGCAAATCATAAACCAAAACAACCTATGAACTACGATTATATAGCAATTGAAGGAAATATCGGAGCTGGTAAAACAACACTTTCAAAAAAAATTGCTTCCGAATATGATGCCATGCTCATATTGGAACAGTTTGAAGACAATTCTTTTCTGCCCAAATTTTATAACGACCCCGATAGGTATGCTTTTCCTTTAGAGTTAACTTTTATTGCCGAACGATATCAGCAATTGAAACAAATGCAGTTGTCCCTCAATTTGTTTAATCCCTTTGTAATTGCTGATTATTTTATCGATAAATCGCTCATTTTTTCACGTAATACACTGAGTGAGGATGAATATTTACTTTATACGAAGCTTTTTTCTATCATCAATAATTCACTTCCTAAACCCGAATTGCTGGTTTATTTGCATGTAAATATAAACCGTTTGTTGAAAAACATTAATAACAGAGGTCGTGATTATGAGCAACAAATTAAATATGAATATTTGGAGAAAATTGAAAAAGGATATTTCAACCATTTCACCTCCTTACCCGATTTGCGAATCTTGATTATTGATGCAAATGAAATCGATTTTGTAAACAATTCAGATGATTATGCCCAGATAAAAGAAATAATTTTATCGAAAAACTATCCTGTGGGCATTACCCGAATCGTTCCATAATTTTATTATTCCAAAAATCATAAAAAAAACCCGCACAAAGGCGGGTTTTTTAATACATTAGATTTCTTTATTGAATAGCACTCATAAAATCAGATGAACTCATATATTTCAGAAATTCTCTGTCGTCTTTTGCCTGATTTTTATAAGCAGGATTAGCCTGAATTGCTTTTTTTAGATTTTCGTAAAGTAAGCTGGTATTATTTGTTCTTGCACCAACAATTGCCATTAAATAATTTACTTCTCCGGTTTGAACAGCACATTCAAGTGTTTTAGCCGCCTGAGCAGCATTTCCGCTTAGTAATTGAGCTAAAGCAACATCATAATTACATGATTTCGATCCAAATGAACTTAAGGCACCCGTGTAATTACCATCTTTAATCATAATAATACCTAAGTTATATCCTTCAGTTGCACCTAACTTTTGAGCAGTTTCGAAATAAGATTTTGCATTTTTATAATCTTTTTTCATTAACATGCTTGCCCCTAAATTATTAGTGATAAGTTTATTATTACTTTGAAGGGTATTAGCTTTTTCAAGAAAAGTGCTGGCATCTTCTGGTTTATTTTGTTTCAAAAGCACATATCCTGCATTGTTATATGCTTTCCAATCGGTAGGATAAATTGTAGTTGCCGATTTATATATTTTCAATTGAGTAGCTAAATCCTGAGTTAGAGTAGCAGCATAAAGCAATTCGTCTAATTTTAATGAATCAGGATATGTAGTTGAATACATTGCAATTTGTTCATCAGTTTTCTTAGGTTCGTAGAAGTTCACTGTGAAATCAGCTCTACGCAAAGGAGGAAGGATTAAATCTTCAATCTCCTTATATATAACTGTCATATTTCTGATTTCTTGTTCTCTTTTGGTGTGATCAGCTTGAGATTTAACAACGTTAATAATAGCATTTTTGTCTTTAATTGTAGAGGCATCAATTGCTTTCATAAATCCGTCCCAATCTTCACCGTTAGCTTTTGGAACAATCGGAAGATCAATAGTAATGGTGTTGGGTTTAACTTTTAAAGCTTTTGCTTTCTCTTTAATATATTTTTCAATTTGGTCTTTCAAATAACCCTGAGCCGCTTTCGAACGATTGTCTGATAATCCTTGATTGCGAGATTCTTCACCTTCAGGAGATGCCCATGCATTAATTTCAAGGTTTTTGATTTTCCATTCTTTTTTAATCATATCAACCATGTTTGCAAGATTATCCTTTGTTGCCTGAGTTTTATTCAAAGCTAAATTAAAATCAAGATTTGCCATATTCACTTTGAAATAAATTGTGGCTGATTTTGGAATAATCACTTCTTTTTGATAGCCATGTTCTGCTAATAACAAATCTGGGTCAGTTACTATTCTTTCTGAAGTATAAATTACGCCATCGGCTAATTTAAGGTCTCCTAAAAGAGCATTTTTCTTTTTTAGTATTGCTTTAGCATTTACTTTTAATTCAGATTTGTTCATTGCAGGATTATAGTCAATAACATCAGTGTAAGTGAATGTTCCTCCTGTTTTACTGTTAATTGTTGTTCCATTTCCTTCAGCTTTTTCTCCTTTTAGAGTTATTGATTTTAGAGGTGTAGAACCTCCATCATATACTAAAACAGGAGTAAATTCAACTGTAGCTTTTTTGTGGAAATACTTTTCCGGAAATTTACCTTTAACAGTAACTGAAATTTTTCCACCATTGGTTTCAAGAGGGTTAGGTGAAACTTCATACTTCACTGTGTTGTATTTTTTGATCATTTTGTTCAATCCACAACCGGTTAATAATGCTGATACCAAGACGAAAACAAGCAAAATTTTTAAGTTTGTCTTTTTCATAAATTTAGTTTTTCAATTTTTGATTTTATAATTTGCAAATATAGAAATTAATTGCTCTGTACAACGCACTTAGCAGGCAAGAAATATAATTTAAATCTAATTTAACAAAATAAAATTTGCATACTCCGTGATTCCCAAAAAAAATGATTACTTTTGTTTGTTGAAAATAAAAATCAAGAGACATGAAAAAGTTTATAACATTATTATTTATCCTACTGCCAACGCTTTTATTAGCACAAGAACCTCTTAAGAAAACTTGGGACAATTGGTCCTTAAATGTTAATGGTGGGCAAACTTTGTTTATAGGAGACATATCAAAGAATTTTGAATTCTACAGACCAAGCTTAGAAGAGACCGCTTCGGCATTTGGTATTATCCTTTCAAAGGATTTGAGTTGCGTTTTTAGCCTTAGAGGGCAATTAATGTATGGAAGTCTTTATGGAAAGAAAGATGTTTTTAAAGGCGGAGGTGCTGCTAATCGATATTTTAAAGCCATTTATTGGAATTATAATATCAATACCGCTATTGATTTAGCGAGGTTATTTGGAAAATGTGACCCTGACAGAAAGTTTTCCTTTTATGGAGTTATAGGAATTGGGTTTACCAACTTTAAAACCAAACTTTATAATACATTAACTGATCAGGTGATTGCATCATGGGGATATGGAAGACCAGAAGATGGCACTCATTACTGGGTTACCGATATTACTGTTCCTATTGGTTTAGGGATGTCATATAAAATTGGCAAGAGGTTTAGTGTTTCACTTGAATCTACACTCAATATGGTAAATACTGAAAAACTTGATGCCACCAAGGGGATGTTTAGTAAGGATGGTTATTATTACACATCTGTTGGAATTACCTATAATCTAAGTAAATGGAATCGTGTTTGCGATTGCAAAAAGATGCTAAATGAATCTAATAACAATAATTATATCTATAAAACCAGTAAAGATACAGTTTGGATTAAAGAAAACAACAATACTTTGATAAAAGAAAATAATCAAAACTGGATTAAAGAAAATTATCCAAACGATAGGGCAATTTCACAAATCATTCAGATGCAAAAAGAAATTGATAGTCTGAAAATGGCTAATAAATTCAAAGAATTGCAAAATGGCATGCAAAAAGAAATTGATAGCTTGAAAAACAGTATTAAATTCTCACAAATGCAAAATGGCATGCAATATATCATCGACAGTTTGAAAAAGAGAATTGAACTCAATGATATGCAAAATGAAATTGACAATTTGAGAAAAAAACTTCAAGACAAACCTAACTATCCTGACAATAATTATCCAGGAAATATCAATAAAGATAAACCGGTTAATAATAAAGATCAGATTTATGATCGTAAAGATAAACCGATTAATAATAAAGATAAGGTGATTAATAATATAGTTGATAAGGTAATTGACGACGTGAAAGATTCCATTGAAAGGTCGGGTTACTTATTATATTCTGTTTATTTTGATGTAAACAAATGGGATATCAAACCTAGCGAACGAATTAAAGTTGCCGCTGTGGCTGAAACCCTTGATAAAAATCCAACCTTAAAGGTGAAAATTATTGGAAATGCCGACAGACAAGGTGGATATAATTACAATATTTGGTTGAGTAAAAAACGAGCAGAAGCTGTTGCCAAAATGCTGACAAATGAATATGATATACCACGGAGTCGTTATGTGTTAGATTGGAGAGGCTATACCGAACCTCTTTCATCTAAATATTTCTATATTAACAGAAGAGTAGATTTTCTGAAACTTAATCCTTAGTTTCTCATAATTATTCAAAAAAAAGGCTGCCCACTTATTGGCAGCCTTTTTTATTTTTAATCTTTAATCCGGGTAATTGGAATTAATGTATCAAGCCGAAAAGTCGGGGAGTGGATTCAAGCATAAATCTTAGATAATCTAAAAAGGAAGAAAGTAATGTTTTTACACCACTGAAGGAAGGTCTGAAAGCTTTTATTTTAGCATTAAAAGACTCAGCTAAAGCATTTGTGCTACTATCGAAGAAATTTAAAATGGTGAGATAATGTTCTTGAATTGATTTAGCAATGGAATTAAAAGTTTTAAATCCAGCTTTTTCAATCTTATCATAGCATTTAGCTAACATGCTAAATGCTATCCTTTTTTCTTTTAAAGTTTGATATATTCTTCCCGGATCAATTGATAAGTTGTAGGTTTTTTCAATATCAAGATACCTTGAAAATATCATTTCTGCATAAATATTTGAAGGCGACACCATTTTCTAAATACTTTCTTTTGCTAAAGTATAATTTAATCTCTTCCCTCTACTTTTCGGCTTAATCCGTTTTTTAGCTATTCAGATTGCCATTTTCATTATTACCTTATGCCTATTTACTTAATACCATATTCCTATTTACTTAGTACAATATTCCTATTTACTTAATACCATATTCCTATTTACTTAGTACCATATTCCTATTTACTTATTACCTTATGCCTATTTACTTAGTACCATATACCTATTTACTTAATACCTTATTCCTATTACTTAGTACCATATACCTATTTACTAAATACCATATGCCTCTCTCAGCTACATGGTATAGCATTTTCACCTACACGGTATAGCACTTTCATCTACACCCGATGTCAGTTTCATCAATACATGATATCGTTTTCCTATATACCTTATGCCTCTTATATTTGAACATTATATTGATTAAACACTTGTTTATTAGTTATTAAATGGTGACAATGGCTTTAGTTTATAATGATAATTTGGAATTTTAATAAAGCACAACAATAGCATCCCCTCAAAAGTTTCATAAACAACAGAAGATAGTATTTCGTATAACCTTCCAAAACCATTCAAATCCTATTCATGAAATTTCCGAATATGATAATCTCACAACAATAACCACTCCAAGTATGCCATAAATTTGTACTTTTGTACAACTAAAATAATACTTGATGAATTTTCTGGTTTTCTCAGCACTGTTTTTCCCTATTGTGATAGCAGGCTTCAGCATCTTTCTGTTTTCAACCTCTTCGCGCAACCTAAAACTTATCACCGCATTCAGCGGAGCCTTCCTGCTCTCGATAAGTTTTGTTGATATACTTCCCGAAATTTATAACTCGAAGCAAGCCAACCTTATCGGATTATTCATCTTGTTGGGCTTTTTCATTCAATTAATTCTCGATTTCCTCACCAAAGGCGTCGAGCACGGACACCTGCACCATCAGCACGAAGCCCACGAAAAACACCACGTATCGCCCATCCCGGTGATGATAGGCATTTGCATCCATTCGTTTTTAGAAGGAATGCCCCTGGCCGAAAACTTTCATTTGCAATCGCTCACCAACACCCTGCTCACCGGCATTGTAATTCACAACATTCCTATATCTATGGTCTTGATGAGCCTTTTGCTTCACTATGGCTATAGTCGCCGCAAATCAATCACTTTTTTGCTCATATTTTCGCTATCCTCCCCCCTTGCGGTCATCAGCAGCTACTACGTAGGAGGAGCCTTGCTGGTCAACACCGAAATGTTTTTCAACCTTGTGATGGCCATGGTGGTGGGCATCTTTCTACACA
>JBAWXL010000164.1:0-10516 GCA_037144095.1 Bacteroidota bacterium | reverse complement strand
AACATTGAGCACGCCAAAGTATGTCGCTCTGGTATAATTGTGCATAATCAATATTATTTTTCAGCAAAGGTGCTGTTATTAAAATAACAATGTTATATTTTTCACAAATAATAGCTTCGAATTAAATAAATACTACTTTTGTAATGATAAAACATTCCGATATGGAAAATGCAATTGAGCCAATTTTACTGAAATTTCCAAAAAACGCAGCTGAAAACATTATTGAAATTCTTTTACAGATACAACAATCTGAGGGGAATATTTCCGCACAATCTATTGTAAAGGTCAGTGAACATATTGGGATACAAAGCAGTAAAATATATAGTTTAGCCTCTTTTTATGATCAATTTCGTTTCGAACAAAAAGCTACCAATATTATCAGAGTATGCACTGGCACTACTTGCTATATCTCAGGTTCGGATAGTATTCTGTCCTTTTTAGAAAAAGAACTCAAAATAAAAATAGGTGAAACTACCCGTGACCATGTTTTTTCGATAGAGACAAGACCCTGCTTTGGGGCGTGCAATCAATCACCAGTTTTAGAAATAAATGGGACAAATTATTCCAACTTAACAACTCAAAAAATTCGTCAAATCCTTCAACTCAACAAATCATCTTCTCAATGAAAAATATTTCACCTGAAGTTTCATTAGTTAAAGATATCATTTCGAATAATCAAATTGATTATTCTTCTCAATTAGTAGAGAGTATTTCTCATTTAACTTATAATAAAAACTCAATACCTATAATATTTATCGGATGCGCTACTTGTGGAATTATTGCTGGAGCCCTTGAAACAAAACTAACAATTCAGGAATATATTGATGACAATGATATAAAAGCTGAAATAATAGAAGTAGGCTGTATTGGTCCATGCTCATATGAGCCAATCATAGATGTCAAATTACCAGGAAAGAATAGAATTTCATTTAAAAACATAACCTCTGTTAAAGTTGAATCAGTTCTTTATGGACTATTTAATAATGATATTCATTTTGAAAATATAATTGGTCAATATTACGACTCTATAAACCATCCATGGGAAAATGTTGAGAACATTTTAAACATTTCATTTTTTTCGTTTCAAAAAAGAAATCTTTTAGAGAACAATGGTTTATACACACCTTCAAACCTTTTACAATATGTTGCAACAGGTGGATACAAAGCATTTGCAAATTGCTTAAATCAACTTAAACCTCAGGATATTTGCAATATCATTGAAGAAAGTTGTTTAGAAGGGAGAGGTGGAGGAGGCTATTTAACCGGCAAAAAATGGAAAAGTGCTCTACAGATAGCAGCCAACCAAAAATATATTATTTGTAATGCAAATGAAAGCGACACAGGTTCATTTATTGTCAGAAGATTAATTGAAAACCATCCCCATTTACTCATTGAAGGAATTGCAATTGCATCATTTGCAATAGGTGCTACAAAAGCCTACATATATATAAGGAATGAATATACAAGAACGATTGAAATCCTTTCTCAAGCTTTAAAACAAGCAAAAGAATTCGAATTAATCGGCTCAAATATTTTAAACAGCGGTGTGGATTTCGCTATTGTTTTAACACAAAGCGCAGGAGCTTTTGTTTGTGGGGAAGAAACAGCTTTAATTAACAGTATTGAAGGGAAAAGAGGTATGCCCTCAGCTAAACCTCCCTTTCCTGTAGAAAGCGGATTATTTGGTTTTCCTACCGTTGTTAATAATGCTGAAACATTATGTAATATTCCATCTATAATAAGAAATGGATCATCTTGGTTTAAATCTATTGGGAAACGTTATAGTACAGGTACAAAGCTGATTTCTATAGCGGGAAAAACCAAATTAACAGGATTTGCTGAAATCGAAATGGGTACCACCATCTCTGAAGTTCTTGAAAATTTAGCTGGATTTGAAACAACAGAAGAGATTAAAGCAATCCAAATTGGAGGACCTAATGGGAGTTGCATGCCCCCTTCATTATTCTCAATACCAATAGACTACAAGTTAATGAAAGAAAATGATATTCGGATGGGATCAGGGGGATTTGTATTATTTGATGAAACAATTTGCATGGTTGACTTAGCCAAGCATTATCTTAGTTTCATTAAGAGTGAAAGTTGTGGGAAGTGCATCCCTTGTAGAGAAGGTACCCGAAAAATGCATGAAATACTTGAAAACATAACCACATGTCAAAAAAACGAAAGTGGACATGAAACACTTGAACGTTTTAAAGGTGTTATGCAAATTGAATCAATGGCAAATGTTATTCATGATACATCATTATGTGGGTTGGGGAAATATTCATCAAATCCAATACTTTCAACACTCAAATGGTTTAGAAAAGAATATGAAGAACATATTTTTGACCGGAAATGCAATGCGGGGGTATGTCAGCATCTGAAATCCTATTATATTCATGTAGATAAATGTACTGGATGTAATGCATGTGCAGTGAAATGTCCTGCAAATGCAATTGTTGGAAATAAATTACAACCTCATTTTATTTTGCAGGAATTATGTACCTCTTGTGGCATTTGCTCTGAAATTTGCAAATTCTCATCAATATCAATTCAGTAACTTTATATATGTCATTTAATATAGAATTAAACAATCTTGTTATTGCAGCCGAAAAAGGAGAAACAATACTCGCTGTATTAAATCGAATTGGCTTAAATGTTCCTACTTTATGTTTTTTAAAAGATTTGAATCCAACTGGTGCTTGCAGGATGTGCGTCGTCGAAGTTGAAGGTTTTAACAACTTAGTAACATCATGTACTCAACCCGTTGAAGAGTTCATGAAAATTAAAACTCACTCTAAACGGGTTCTCATTGCCCGTCAGACCAATTTAGAATTATTACTTGCTAATCATCCTGATGAATGCTTGTATTGTATAAGAAACAGATCCTGTGAACTTCAGCATTTAGCTCAGAATTTTCAATTAAACGAACGCAAATTCAAAAGTAAAAAGTTTAATCTAAAAGTTGATAAATCATCTTCTGCGTTAGTTAAAGAACCTGACAAATGTATCTTATGCGGAAGATGTATCCGAGTTTGCGATGAAATTCAAGATATTGCCGCTTTATGTTTTATTAAAAAAGGGAGTAACACAACTTTGGGCACCACTCTTAACAAACCACTCAGTCACTCGAGTTGTATTAATTGTGGTCAATGCATTATGGTTTGCCCAACAGCCGCACTTCACGAAAGAAATCATATTCCTCAAGCATTAGAGGCTTTGGAGAATCCTAAAAAACACACAGTAGTCTTTCATACATCCGGTGTTTCATTTTCAATAGGAGAAGAGTTTGGATTTAGATCAGGAAAAGATGTAAATGGTTTGTTGAATTCTACCCTCACAAAAATTGGATTTCATAAAGTATTTGATCTTGGATTTGCATCTGATATTTATTTAATGGAATTAGCTGATGATCTGATGAGCCGTATTCAAAATAGATTAATATTACCCTTATTTTCTGCTTGTTGTCCATCTTGGATTAAATTCGCAGAACAATATTTTCCTGATATTTTACCTTCAATTAGTCGTGTTAAATCTCCCCAACAAATCATGGGAAGTTTAATTAAAACCAAATATTCAAAGAAATTAAATATTAAACCCGAAGATATTTTTACAATTTCGGCTATGCCATGTATAGCCAGGAAATATGAAGCTCAAAAAGAAAATATTAACCACAGTAATTTAATTGATGTGGACTGTGTTTTAAGTACTCGTGAATTAGCAAATCTAATAAAATTAAAGGGTTCATCTTTAAATGATTCCTTTCCTCAACAGAGTGATAATCCTTTTACAGAGAAAAGTTCAGCAGATAAATTGCTTTGTATTTCTGGCGGTTTAATAGAATCACTTATTCGAATTCTTAATTATAAAATTACAGGAAAAGATATTGGTGAATTGAAGCTTACAAAGCTTCGTGTTTCAAAAGGGATTAAAGAATTTTCAATTTATATTAAAAAGTTTGAATATCATTTTGCCGTAGTTAATGGGATTGGAAATGCCCGAAAACTTATAAATGATGTTCTATCAGGTAACAAAACTTATCATTTCGTTGAAGTGATGGCTTGTAAAGAAGGATGCATTAATGGCGGAGGACAACCTCTTCATTTTGACAAAGAAGTTATAAAATCAAGGATTAAAGCTTTATATGATTCAGACGAAAAAGACTCCAACAAATTTTCCTACAAAAACCCATCTATTCCTGAATTCTCAGAAATGTTTTCTAATTCAGAAAAAGAAAAAATACTTAATACTGACTATACAGAACGAACTGTTTTAAAATAATTATTTATGCCACATGCTCCTGTTCACCAATTAGTATTTACTGTAAAAGATCGTTGCAGAGTTTGTTATACTTGTGTAAGGGAATGCCCTGTTAAAGCTATTAAAATAAATAATGGCCAGGCCGAAGTCATCAATGAAAGGTGTATTGGATGCGGCAATTGTGTTAAGGTTTGCAGTCAAGGAGCCAAAGTATTTTTAAACACAACAAATGAATTAATTGAATTACTTGGAAGTAATAACAATGTTGCAGCTTGTGTAGCACCAAGTTTTCCAGCGGAATTTTGCGAAATAGAAGATTACCATATTTTCATCGGAATGTTACGAAAATTAGGTTTTAATTTAATTCTTGAAGTTGGGTTTGGGGCTGATTTGGTTGCATTAGAGTATAAAAAAATATTGGAAGACGAAACTTCAAAACCTATCATCTCGAGTGATTGCCCAGCTATAGTTTTTTTCATCGAACAATATCATCCTGAACTGGTCGATTCTCTTGCCAAAATTGTCTCTCCTATGGTTGCCATGAGTAGAATTACAAAAAAAAAATACGGAGAAGATTGCAAGGTTGTGTTTATTGGTCCTTGTATTGCCAAAAAAGCTGAATCAAACGAAATTGATGTGGCTATTACTTTTAAAGAAATACGTCGGTTGTTTGAGCAAAATAATATTACTACTGAAAATTCTGAACCATCAAATTTCGACCCACCTTTTGCAGGAAAAGGCTCTATTTTCCCTGTAAATCATGGATTGCTTCAAACAATACCTTTAAAAAGCGAAATCAAAGAAAACGATATCATAATTGCAGAAGGACATGTTAATTTCCGTGAGGCTGTCATTGAATTTGAAAACGGATTGCTAAATACTCAACATCTTGAACTCCTCTGTTGCGATGGGTGCATTTTAGGTCCAGGGATGACAGACCAGGGAAAAAGATTTCTGAAGAGTAAACTTGTTGGAAATTATGTTAAAAACAAATTAGAAAATTTAGACCTCAAGCAATGGGAAAAAGACATTAAAGAATTTTCTCTAATTGACATGACTCAGGAATTTGAATACAAAGACCGTCGAATTAAATTACCAAGTAAAGAAGAAATAGACAAAGTGCTTATTTCCATCGGTAAATTTGAGTATGCCGATCATCTTAATTGTGGTGCTTGCGGCTATAATACTTGCGAAGAACATGCAATTGCAATTGTGCATGGTTTTGCTGAAAACGAAATGTGCTTGCCTTACTCTATCGAAAAACTTCATAAATCAATAAAGGAACTAAATATTTCTAACGATAAATTAGCTTCAGCACGTCAGGCATTAAAGCAATCAGAAAAGCTTGCCAGCATGGGACAACTTTCAGCCGGAATTGCGCATGAATTGAACAATCCCTTAGGTATTATTTCGATGTATAGTAATATTCTAAAAGAAGAGGCAAATCCCGAAAGTCAGGTTTATCAAGATCTTGAACTCATCGCTGAGCAATCTGAAAGATGCAAAAAGATAGTTGGAGGCTTGCTGAACTTCGCAAGGAAAAATCAGGTTACGGTTTCGGATGTCAATATTGAGCAATTTATCCGATTAAGTATAGATTCTTTGATTGTTCCTAAAGACATAATTATAAATATTAAGGCAAAGCTCCAAAGCCCAATAGTTCAGTTGGACCCTGATCAAATGATGCAGGTTTTGGTGAATATAGAAAAAAACGCCATTGAGGCTATGCCCGAAGGTGGAACACTTACCATTACAATTTATGAAGAAAGAAATGAATTTGTCATCACTCTTCAGGATACGGGAACCGGAATTTCGGAAGAGAACATGGATAAAATTTTCACTCCTTTCTTTACAACTAAACCTATTGGAAAAGGAACCGGTTTAGGTTTACCTATAATTTACGGAATAATTAAAATGCACAAAGGAAGAATTGATGTAAAATCAAATAATAAGCCTGAAAAAGGCAAGACCGGAACTACTTTTACCATCACACTTCCTCATGTAAGGCTTGAATAAAAAAACAAAAACATTTATGAAAAAAGTCATATTAATAGTCGACGACGACACAGACTACTTGTTTCAAATGAAACTCAAAGTGGAATATTTCGGATTTGAAGCAATTACCGCCGAAGGGCAGGTAGAAGCTGAAGAATTGATGCAAACACTTAAACCTGACCTCGCTATTCTCGATTTGATGATGGAGAATGAAGACAGCGGGTTTATACTGAGTTATAAATTGAAAAACCAATACCCCGATTTGCCTGTTATCATTACAACTGCTGTAACTGCTGAAACCGGAATGGTTTTTGACCACAACAGCGAAACTGACAAAAACTGGATTAAAGCCGACCTATTTCTGGATAAAGGAATTCGTACAGACTTATTGGAAAAAGAAATCAGAAAACTCTTGAAAATATAAATAATGTCGATACTTAAAGTGCTGATAGTGGATGATGAACCCGGTATTCGTTCGGGAACGCACCGAATTTTAGGAAATTTCAAAGTTGATTATCCTTTTATGGATGAGCATATCGAATTTGAAATTCTAGAAGCGGCAACCGGGGAAGAGGCCATGATTATTGTGGAAGAAAAATTTCCTGATATCGTTTTACTCGACAACAAACTACCCGGTGCACAGGGAATCGAAGTGTTGGAATTTATCAGAAAAAAACAACTCGATATAGTTGTAGTGATGATTACTTCTTATGCTTCTCTGGAACTTGCAGTAAAAGCAACCCGAGATGTGCTTATGATTTCATCCCCAAACCTTTTACACCGCAAGAACTTCGTTCGTCTATTGAAAATATCACCAAACATATTTTCCTAAAAAGAACTACACAAAAACTTAATACAGCAGGCAAACAAATCCGTTTTCAGTTTCTTTCTATTCTTTCACATGAATTGAAAACTCCTTTGAATGCCATTGAAGGTTATCTTAAAATAATTAAAGAACGCCAATTGGGCGACGATTTAATTAATTATGAGCAAGCCATCGACCGTTCGCTTGAAAGAATTAAAGGTATGCGTGGACTTATACTCGATATGTTAGATTTCACAAAAGTTGAATCGGGACAGGCCACCGATAAAATCGAATATATCGACATTCTTCCCATTCTTCGCATTTCTCTTGACACTATTAAGCCTTTCGCAATACAAAAGGATGTAAATGTATATCTCAACACCAAAGAATCTGTTTTTTTAGATTTTGATAAAAGTCAATTAGAAATTATTTTCAACAATCTCTTATCAAATGCCGTGAAGTATAATAAAGAAAACGGGCGGGTAGATATTTGGGTGAAAACAATTAATGAAAAGGTTGAGATAACTGTCAGTGATACAGGCATTGGCATGGCAGAAGAAGATGTTGAGAAGTTATTTGTTGATTTTTTCAGGATAAAAAATAAACAAACAAAAAACATTACAGGCAGCGGTTTGGGCTTATCCATCATAAAAAAAATCATCGATTTATACCAAGGAAGCATTCAAGTTAGCAGTATATTGGAAAAAGGTAGTATTTTTGTAATAACATTTCCAATCAAACAATAATAAATTATGGGAAAAATTCCTGAAAAAACCATTGAAAGACTTAGCAAATACCGAGTGGCGGTATTAAGCTATCAGGCAGTTGGCAAACATCACATTTTTTCGCATCAACTTGCCAGTTTATTACACATAACCCCTGTACAGGTCAGGCGAGATTTGATGCTGATAGGGCATACCGGAACCCTCCGAAGGGGTTACGAAATACAAGAGCTTATTGATAACATCGGCAAAATTCTCGACACCGAAAGTGGTCTGAGAGTAGCCGTTATCGGGTTGGGTAATCTTGGAAAAGCCTTTATCAGCTATTTAAACGGAAAGAGATCGAAGCTTAGCATTGTGGCTGCGTTTGATATCAATAATGAAAAAATTGGCCGCAATTTTGCCGGAATTCCTTGCTTCCATTTCGACCGCCTTGCCGAAGTGGTGAAAGAAGAAAATATTTCTATTGGCATCATAAGTGTTCCGGCAGAACATGCAGTATATGTAGCCGAGATGTTAGTGATTGCAGGCGTTAAGGGCATATTAAACTATTCGCCCAAACCCCTCAATGTGCCTCAGCATGTGTTTCTTGAAGAGTACGACATGATTACTTCGCTTGAGAAAGTAGCCTTTTTTTCAAAAGTTCAATAATCACACATCTTAGAATATTTTCAAATAGATCTCTGAAACTAAGCTTACTCCTTTTAACCAAATCTAAATTACAAATCCTAAATCTTAATTCCTAAACTTTAGATTTCCCCCCTCTCCCACTACGCTTTAATGAAACTATTCCACGATTTCGATCAACTTAATCTTATTAAAAATCCTGTTGTTACGACCGGCTCTTTTGATGGGGTGCATGTTGGACATAAGGTCATCATTAATCACCTGAATAAAACTGCCAAAGAAATTGGAGGCGAATCGACCCTTATTACTTTTCACCCCCATCCACGCAAAGTCTTGTATCCGGAAACGGCCGGGAAAGAGCTTTTCTTGATTAATTCGCAACGCGAAAAAATCGAACTTTTGCACAAAGCAGGTCTTCACAATTTAATTATTATCAAGTTTAGCATCGAGTTTTCGCAACTTTCATCTATCAATTTTGTGAGGAAAATATTGGTCGAACAACTTCATGCCAAACGCATTATTGTTGGCTTTAATCACTTTTTTGGTCATAACCGCGAAGGCAATTATGAGTTTCTGTCTGAAATGGCAGATTATTACGGTTTCGGGGTGGAGGAAATTCCGGAACAGGACATTCAGAACGAAAGCGTAAGTTCTACCAAAATCAGGAAAGCCCTTTTCGAAGGCAATATTCAGCGGGCCAATGCTTATCTCGATCATCAATATATCATCATGGGTCGTTTGTCGGCTTCCACGGCTCCTTTTGCCCATCAGAGCCTCAATGCACTTAGCATTAGCATCGACGAGGAACACAAGCTCATCCCTCCTATTGGCGCTTACGCCGTTCAGGTGATGTATCGTGATGAACCATTGAAGGGAATGGCGCTGATTTATAAGCATCCGAACATCATTAATGGTTTCGACAAAAACATTGCCGTTGATGTTACGCTAACCGATGCTTCGATTGAAAAACTTCTCGGGAAAGAGGTTACGGTCTATTTTCACAAACGCATCAGCGACACCAACTATTTGGAAATTCAGGAAGTGGGAAAGGTGTTGAATGATGAAAAACTATTGGTTGAAGAACTTATTTACTAGTAAGATGAAGAAGTTTCAAGACCCAAATATCAAGGCCCAAATTCAAATGCGCATAAGTGCTTCGAATTTGATTTCTTTACAGCCCAAATCAGGAGCGCGATGAAAGTAACATTTTTAGGAACCGGAACTTCGACAGGTGTGCCTGTGATTGCATGCAACTGCCCTGTGTGTATTTCGCAAAATCCGCGCGACAAACGCTTCCGTTCGTCTATTATGATTGAAATGGAAGGTTCTAATTTCATTATCGATTGTGGTCCCGATTTCCGTTTTCAGATGCTGAAACATCGCGTGGATAATATCGACGCCATACTTTTCACTCACGAACACCGCGACCACATTGCGGGCTTAGACGACATCAGGGCTTTCAATTATATTCTAAATAAAACCATCGATATTTATGGCACCGAGGACGTGATTACGGCCATCAAAACCGAATTCCCCTACATCTTCACCGAAACCCGCTTCTTTGGCGCTCCTCAAATCAACATTCACAAAATAGACAGCGATACCTTAGAAATCAATGGAGTGAAAATCACGGTGATTCATGCCATGCACAACAAAATGCCCGTAATTGGTTTTCGCATCAACGATTTCAGCTATATAACCGATGCCAACTACATCAGTCCCGAGGAAATCAAGAAGCTCGAAAACTCGAAAATCATTGTCATCAATGCCTTGCGAAACTCTAAACATGTGTCGCATTTCTCGCTGGGCGAAGCCATCGAAATCATTAAAGAATTGAAACCCGACACTGCCTATATCACCCACATCAGTCATTTCTTAGGCTTACACGATGAAGTGAACTTACGTCTGCCCGAAAACATCAGGCTGGCACATGATAATTTGGTGATTCAGGTGTAGGAAGTGCCTAGAGTGCCTAAAGTTGAGTTATTGAGTTAATGGGTTAATAAGTTATTGGGTCAGTTCCACCTTTGCGGTTCTCTGCGTAAAACCTTTACGGCTCTCTGCGGTAAAATATTAAACGCAGAGAGCCGCAAAGAATTCGCAAAGA
>JBAWXL010000163.1:0-10611 GCA_037144095.1 Bacteroidota bacterium | reverse complement strand
TGATGCTATTCGATATAAGAATAATGTTCGATTTTGATGGGAAACGACAGGCTTAGAACTGCCTCGCCTGATGAGAGAGAAATAATTTGGTCAAAAAATTCAGAAATTCAATTAGCTTGCCAAAACTGAATTTGGATATGGGATTTAAGTGACAGATAAATGCAATTATCCCCTAAACCGCCCAATATTCTAACACGCAAGAATTCTTTTCCTGCAAATATTGTTGGGCTACTCTCATAATATCGTCTTGTGTAACCGATTGATATAATTCGCTTTTCTTATTCATCAGCGAAACATTGCCCAAGGCTTCTGCAAAAGCCAAATCCATAGCTTTATTTAAGATGCTCAGATTTGATTTTGCCAAATAGGTAACAATCTTGCTTTTCACCTTATTCAATTCATACATAGGAACAGGCTTATGTTGTATTTTCTCAATTTGCTCATTTAAAGAAGTCAAAGCCTTACAAAAGTCCACCTTTTCGGCAAGCAAACCCGAAATATAAAACAAACCCTCTTCAATTTCGCCACTCATCAAAGCCGATACCTCGGTAAAAAGGCGTTGCTTCTTCACCAATTGCTGATGAAAACGCGAAGAATTGCCCGAAGAAAGTATATCCGAAATCAAGTCAAGCGCATAATAATCGGGATGTTGATGCTTGCAAATATGATAGGTCTTTAATAGAATATTGTGAGGCACCTCGCGTTTCACCACTTGTGTTCGCTGCTGAAGCTGAAGCGGCTCTTTGGGCAAATTGCGAATATAACTGCCCTTCTTTTCGATGCTTCCAAACCATTTTTCGGCTAATTGGAAAACCACTTCAGGCTGAACATTTCCCGATACCACCAAAATGGCATTATCAGGAGTGTAAAATTTGTTGTAAAACGCCTGAACATCTTCGATGGTAGCATTTTCGATATGGCTGATGTCTTTTCCAATGGTTGCCCACTGATAGGGATGCGCCTTATAGGTGAGCGGACGCATCAATAGCCAGAGGTCGCCATAAGGTTGGTTCAAATAGCGTTGTTTGAACTCTTCAATCACCACATGCTGCTGCAATTGGCATTTTTCTTCCGAAATAGTCAGTGCATTCATGCGATCCGATTCGAGCCAAAAGGCTTTCTCCATATTCTGTGCAGGGATGCTCACATAATAATTGGTAATATCAGTATTGGTGAAAGCATTGTTTTCGCCCGACATCTCCTGAACCACATCATCATAAGAGGGTGCATTTTCAGAACCTTCAAACATCAGATGTTCAAATAAATGAGCAAATCCGGTTTTATTGGGATGTTCGTCTTTTGAGCCAACATTGTATAAAATATTGATGGCAGCGAGGGGGGTATTGGGGTCGTAATGTGATATGACGCGCAAACCGTTTTTCAACACTATTCTTTCGTAATTAATCATTATGGTTTTTTATTCTGAAATGAGAAAATATTTATACTTTTGACGCATAAATCAGTGCAAATATAATCTATAATTAATTTATGAAACCAGATACACAGATATTCGAACTTATCCAGCAAGAATACAACCGTCAGTTGCATGGCATTGAGCTCATTGCATCAGAAAATTTTGTAAGCGAACAAGTGCTTCAAGTCATGGGCTCCGTACTCACCAACAAATACGCCGAAGGATATCCGGGCAAACGCTATTATGGTGGATGTCAAATTGTTGACCAAACCGAACAAATTGCTATTGATAGGGCAAAAGAGCTTTTTGGTGCAGAATATGCTAACGTTCAACCCCATTCGGGAGCACAAGCCAATATGGCTGTTTTGCTTGCTTGCATCAAACCCGGCGATTTGTTTATGGGATTGAATCTTTCGCATGGCGGTCACCTTTCGCATGGTTCTGCTGTGAATTCGTCAGGTATATTATATAAAGTGGTTGATTATGGTGTGGAAGAAGAAACAGGTTTAATTAATTATGATAAGATGGAAGAAGTTGCCTTGCAACATCGTCCAAAACTTATCATTGCCGGAGCTTCTGCTTATTCAAGAGACTGGGATTTCAAACGCATGCGCCAGATTGCCGACCAAATAGGAGCAATTTTGATGGCTGATATTGCACATCCTGCAGGTTTAATTGCCAAAGGTTTGTTGAACAACCCTGTTCCTCATTGTCACATTATCACCACAACAACTCATAAAACATTACGCGGACCAAGAGGTGGAATGATTTTGATTGGAAAAGATTTTGAAAACCCATGGGGATATACAACGCCAAAGGGTGAAATTAAAATGATGTCTACTTTAATTGATTCTGCTGTTTTCCCAGGCATTCAGGGTGGACCACTCGAACATGTGATTGCAGCAAAAGCTGTTGCCTTTGGCGAAGCATTGTCTGATAGCTATATGGGATACATCAAACAGGTTAAAATCAATGCAGATGTGATGTGCAAAGCCTTTATCAACAAAGGATATCATGTTATTTCCGACGGAACCGACAATCATTTAATGTTGATTGATTTAAGAAGTAAATTCCCTGATATTACAGGTAAGGTTGTAGAAAATACTTTGGTGAAAGCCGATATTACGGTGAATAAAAATATGGTTCCTTTCGACAGCCGTTCTCCTTTTCAAACTTCAGGACTAAGAGTTGGCACACCCGCCATCACTACACGTGGATTGAAAGCTGAGCAAATGCCCATTATTGTGGATTATATTGATGAAGTAATTTCAAATATTAATAACGAAAGCGTAATTGCTTCTGTAAAGACTAAAGTGCAAACCATGATGAGGGAATATCCCCTATTTGCTTATTAAACTATTCTGCAAGAATTCCTTTTAAGTCGAATTCGTTTGCATCTGAAATCCGGATTTTATAAAAATGTCCGGATTTTATTTTTTTATCGAAGGGGATAATGATTTCATTGTCGATTTCAGGAGAATCAAACTGACTGCGACCAATAAAGAAATCACCTTCTTTTCGGTCAATAATGGTTTTTTGAATTGAGCCAATCAATTGTTGATTTTTCTCTAAAGAAATTTGTTGTTGCACCTCCATTAACTGTTCAAAACGGCTTTGCATAATCTTTTCGCTCACTTTCGACTTTAAATTATAGGCAGAGGTGCTTTCCTCATCTGAATATTTAAACACACCCAATCGTTCAAAACGTACTTCTTTTACAAAATCAACCAATTCCTGAAAATCTTTTTTTGTTTCACCCGGGAAACCCACAATAAGCGTAGTTCTGAGCGCAATGCCTTCTACTTTGTTGCGAATTTTATCAATGAGTTGATAGGTTGAAGCACTAGTGTTTCCCCTTTTCATCCTTTTCAACATGCTATCGCTGATGTGTTGAAAGGGAATATCAAGATATTTACATAATTTGGGAAAATCCTGCATCAGATCAAGAATATTTGTTGGAAAACCAACAGGATAGGCATAATGCAATCTTATCCATTCGATGCCTGCAATGTCGTGAAGTTTGTGAATCAGGCCATGTAAACTTTTTTTATGGTAAATATCCAATCCATAAGAAGTTAAATCCTGAGCTACCAGTATAAGTTCTTTAACCCCTGAATCAGCAAGTAAACTCGCTTCTTCCACTAAATCTTCAATAGAGGAAGAACGATGTTTTCCTTTAATTTTCGGAATAGCACAAAACGAACATTTGCGATTACAGCCATCCGAAATCTTTAAATAAGCATAGTGATTTGGTGTAGAAACTATCCTTTCGTTATGTCCCAAACTCTTTGGACTTTGATTCAACAATTTAGAAATTTCTTCAAATGCTTCAATACCATAAATAGCATCAATTTCGGGAATTTCATTGAGTAGCTCTGTTCTGTAGCGTTCAGTAAGACATCCCCAAACGATAATCTTTTCAACTTTTCCGTTCTTTTTCTCCTCCACATACTGAAGAATAGTATTTATGGACTCTTCTTTGGCATCATTAATAAATCCACAGGTATTTATAATCACTACTGGATTGAGGGTATTCTCGTTTTCATAATCAACCTTATGACCATTATCATATAATACCCCGGCTAATCGTTCAGAGTCAACGGTGTTTTTTGAACAACCCAATGTTACCAAGGTAACATTTGAATTGTTTTTTTTAGGAAAGGGATTTTTCACTTAATAAACTAAGTATAATTATTTGCAATGCTTTTTGTAGAGCATCTCTGCTTCATCTCCATTGGAGGCAGTAAAACCAAGGTCAAGCGCCTTTTTCAAATCAAGGCATGCATTAGGAATATCTTTCTTTTCGATATACGTCAAAGCTCTGTAACGATATACAGAACTACTGCCAGGGGTAATCTTTAATACAATATTAAAATCATTCAATGCTTTATCATATTCTTTTAATTTCAACAAAGAATACCCCCTGTTGCTAAGCATATTGGTGTCATTCGGACTTATTGAAATCCCTTTATTGAAATCATATACAGCTTCCTCAAACTTATTCATCATGCTAAATAAATGACCACGAAAAGAATAACCATCCGCTTTAAAACTATCGAGTTTCACCATAACATTAAAATCATTTAAGGATTCATCAAACTTGTTAAGCTCCCTAAATAGAGAACCTCTGTGCATTCGAAGTTCAATATTTTTAGGATTAAGATCAATGGCTTTATTATAGGCATCAAGTGACTTATCAAATTGCTTCATATTATAATAATTCAATCCAATGTACGAATAAGCATTCACATTGTCAGGATTAAGTTCCAGCGCCTTTTGAAAATCAACAAGTGATTTCGAATAATCTTTTATTTTGTATTCAGAAAGTCCTCGATTGAAATACGCTTCCCAATAATCGGGTTTCTCTTCTATTGCTTTTGAATATTCTTCAATTGAACCGGCATAATCTCCTTTAGTGTATTTTTTTATACCAGCACTTAGATGTCTTTTTTCGCTTTTACATGAAAAAAAAACTATAAATAAACTAAAACAAAATGCTAATAATGTGTACCGAAAAATAGATTTCATGAGTCTTAAAATTTTTTGTAAAGATAATGCAATTTTACATTTCTTCAAATAAAATATTCAAACAGCGAAAATATTCGAAAAATAGGACTTTATAAATCGTCCTTACCAAACAAAGAATCAACGAATTCTCTGCTATTAAACACTTGTAAATGTTCTGCTTTTTCGCCTAGCCCAATGTATTTTATTGGAATTTTAAACTGGTCAGAAATTCCCAAAACAACTCCGCCTTTTGCAGTTCCATCTAATTTTGTAAGTGCAATCGCATTCACTTCGCTGAAAGAAATAAATTGTCTTGCTTGTTCAAATGCATTTTGCCCGGTTGTTCCATCCAAAACCAATAATATTTCATGAGGAGCATCCGGAATTATTTTCTTAATTACCTTCTGAATCTTAGAAAGCTCATTCATAAGATTAACCTTGTTATGAAGCCTTCCCGCAGTATCAATAATCACTACATCTGCATTTTTTGCAACCGCCGACTTCACTGTATCAAACGCAACAGAAGCAGGATCAGAACCCATGCCCTGACAAACAATTGGAACATCAGCCCTTTCAGCCCAGATTTTAAGCTGATCAATGGCAGCCGCTCTGAATGTATCTGCTGCACCCAGCACAACGCTTTTCCCAATTCTTTTAAAATTATAAGCTAACTTCCCAATTGTAGTAGTCTTCCCAACTCCATTCACCCCTACCACAATAATAACATAGGGCTTTATGCCTTCAGGCAAAGAAAAATCAATATTATCCGACGATTTATTTTCCTGCAACAAACTAATAATCTCTTCTTTTAAGATTCGGTGCAATTCGTTTGTTCCAATATATTTATCCTTAGCTACTCTTTGCTGAATTTTATCGATGATTTTCAAAGTAGTTTCTACCCCAACATCAGAATTAATCAATATTTCTTCTAAAGTATCTAATACATCATCATCTACTTTTGACTTTCCAACAAGTGAACGAGAAAGTCTGGAAAATATATTTTCCTTACTTTTCGATAAGCCTTGTTCGAGGACTTCTTTTTTTTCTTTTGAAAAAAATGAAAATATTGACATATAATATTGATTGTAAAAGTACTAATCTAAAATAAAAAAACTTTTTCCGAAAACGAAAAAAGTTCTTATTCTTTTCAGTACGTTTTATTATTTCTGTTCTAAGGTCTCTTTTATAAGATCATTAGGTACAATAGTTTCTTTAAATGTATAAGCACCGGTTTTAGGTGATCTTACCATGCGGATGATTTTTGCAAAATCTTTTCCGGATGAGGTACGCAGGGTTGCAACAACTTTCTTTGCCATAGTTTAATTATTTAATTTCTTTATGAACAGTTACTTTTTTTAATATACGATTATACTTCTTCAATTCTAAGCGTTCAGGAGTATTTTTTTTATTTTTAGTAGAGATATAACGAGAAGTTCCCGGAACTCCACTATTCTTATGCTCAGTACATTCAAGTATCACCTGAACCCTTGCTTCTTTACTTTTCTTTGCCATTATGATGTTGGTTTAAAACAGACTGCAAAGATATACATTTTTATCATATTGCCAAATTACCTGTTGATTTTTTTTATTCCAATAAATAAAAATGGTCTGATAACTATTTTTTCCATGCCTTTAAATACGCTTTATTATAGTACTTAAACCATTTATCATTAGACGTATAGCTATCTAAATTAGTTTTAGGATCTGCCAAAGGCATTGCCAATTTATCTCTATTTGCCATAGCAGTTGCAATTTGTTCTTGCAATTGAATGGCATAATTTTGAGGATAATTTCTTGTTTTAAGCTGTTTAAGCATGCTAAATGCTTTATTTATTTCATTAATCGAATAAAAATAGTTGCAAGTATAAGCAAGGAAATTATTATTGTTTTTTGTGCCTACCCATTCATCCAAAGACGGAATATTGAGGTTGAATTTTTCAATTTCTTTTGTTTTATAAAACTGAATTGCCAACATATATTGATCGATAGCTTTTTGAAAATTGCTGTTATCAAATGATTCTTCTGCTGATTGAAGCAATTGTTGGAATGAACTGGCAGGTTCATATTTACTTTTCAATTCTTGAGCTTGGGTAGAATTTATTTTACAATCCACATGCAGCGAACTAATTTGCAGCGCATCATTAGCAAATTTTGTTGCGTATATAAATGCCTTTTCTTTTAGTTGCTGATTGGCTTTGCTGATATTATTATCAAATTCATCCTGATAATTCTGACACTCCCTTACAGAAATCTTCGACCTAAGTTCCTTTATTGCAAGATTAACGTCTTTATCTTCTTCAAGGTAATAGAGTGATTGTAATTTCTTTATATTTTCCAACATGCTTTGGGCATCTGCTAAATCATTGCCCCAGGCTTTCACCTTGGCATCAGAAATTTTTTCCAGCAACAATGGTTTCGCAGCTTTTTGGAATAAAGCGGCTAATTCAATTTCTTTTTTAAAACCATAATTCTTTTCCAAATCACGAGCCTTTTCAAAATTAGACAAAGCTGATTCATGAAGATTTATTGAAAGGAATTGTTTGCCATCCTGAATCAATTTTGTGTATCGTTGATATTTGGCTTTTTCAAGCAAAGACTCAACTTCATTGCTACTTTGAATATACTGTGGATACTGTCTTTGATAACTTTTTGCCGTGTCAATTAGCGATTCAGCTAAATCGGGCTGATTGAAATTTAATTGTTGACGAATACTGCTCAGTATAGAGTTGTAAATTCCATTATGGGCTATATTTAAGGCTTCATTAACTTTATCGCTGCAATTTATAAATTCATGATTCTTACAAATGCTAACAGCATTATCCAATTGATAAAGTGCGGGGCGATAGTTTTCTGATTGATTCAGTTTAATCCCTTTTTCAGTGTAAATTAAAGCTACTGCAGAAAGAATTTCATTTGCTTCTGTTGCCTCTTTTATCCATTCTTTATTCAATTGCTGAAAGTCGTAGGCATCTTGAGCATATTTTTCGGCAAGCTCAGAATTGCTGGTATTTAATGCTTTTTGGGCAATAGAAGTATAATAATTATAAATCCCTTTTTTTGAAACCACCATGGTTTTAAAAATTTCGTCGTTACACTGAATGTGTTGGCTCGACGAACAAAATGTCTTAGCACTATCCAGTTTGTCTATTGCCTCATAATATTTCTCTTCACTGTTAAGCTGCTTAGCCAGCGCAATATAAGCAGAGTATATATCTTTAGCCAGGTTTTTACTTTCATTCAACAACGAATAATCGGGACGGGTTTTGTTCAACACAAATAAAATGTTTTCTGCAGCTTTCGACAACTGATTCTCATTGAAATAAGCCACAGCCAACTGATAATACGCCGGGGCAAACAAAGGATTAATCTGGAGTGCTTTTTCGAAATATGGAATGGCTTTTTCATAGTTAAAAAGCTTTGTAAAGTCCACTCCTTTATTATAATAAATCAAATCCAGGGTCGAGAGCATTTTGTCAAGTTGAGTGCGGGCTTCGGATATTTTGTTGGCAATATCATTATATTTAGCAATGAAATGAATTGGATCAAAAATCTCTAAATTCAAGTTTCCAGGGAAATCACGACGACTAATATGTTCCAATATTTTCTCTGCATCATCCAACGTATAATCATAAAGTGTCAACATATCCACATTTTCAAAATGTATGCTTTGAAGTTTTTCCTGACACAAGCTAAGTTTAGTTTCTGATGCATAATAATCATCAATCAAATCTATTAATTTATCAAACCTTTTTTGTGAAAAAGAGTTATAATGAAAATTCTTATTTTCGATTTGCAATTTATAGTTTCGCGACAACGTATCTTCGAAATTCATTTCAATTTCAGCGGAAAATCCTTTCTCAATTTTAATATCCTTTAGTTTAAAACTCTTAATAAACTCATTTTTTTGGCTCAAAACCTTTGCTTCAATGTCGACCGAAGATGGAAGAAGTGCCGGTGAAAGGGAAAAGCCTTTGTATTTATTATCGCCATTGCAACTGCCATCTTTCAGCTCGAAATTTGCCTGAAACGAATTGCTTGTCAATTTGGTTATCCTCAATAATTCATTAAAAGAAAAACTATATTGTATGTATTGAGTTGCTTTGCCTGAGTGTTTCCCCAATTCCTCAAGAAAATAATTCGTACAAACTTCGTTTGCATTTGGCGAATTCGAATACTTTACTAAATATGATTCTTTTTGATTTTCCTCAAACACAATCAAATGCTGAGCATATATGTGCTGATTAAATAGAAAAAATAAGAGAAAATAAATTACCGGTTTTATGCGCAAGGGAAATAATTTTGCTGCAAAGATAAAAATTAAAAATAAATGTGATAGGAATAGGATGTAATCAGAATGATTAAAAAAATAAGTCTGCAATCCTCAGTCAGCAATCTACAAACAAAATCTGAATTTCCTTAAAATATTTGCCGACTGCATGTTGCCAACTGCTGACTACAAAAAGTACCCGGAACAGGGCTCGAACCTGCACAACCTCACGATTACTGGTCCCTGAAACCAGCGCGTCTACCAATTCCGCCATCCGGGCGTAATATAAAAATGAACAAAGGTGAAGTGCCCAGGACAAGACTCGAACTTGCACATCCGTAAGGACACCAGCCCCTCAAGCTGGCGTGTCTACCAATTTCACCACCTGGGCAAGGTGGGCAAAAGTACAAATAATTTGCAATACTGCAATATGTATTTGAATTTTTCGAAAGATTTCTTTATTTTCAAGTGACGGAGCGCGTTTTTTAATCTTCTAAATTAATATGAATTCTTTATTTACCTCTCAACAAATTAAAGATAAAATCAGGTTTTTCTTTTTTCTTCCTTTGTGAACTTCTCATAGCCTTCTGTTCATCTGGATGTTTCGCTTTGTATTCTCTGATATAGTTGCTGATTGCTTCCTTTTCTTCTGTCGTCAAAGGACGTGAGTCAACCATAAAGTCATCATCTGCGGGTTCTCTTATTAGTCCCATAATATTATTATTTATTGCTTTTGTTCTTTTTTTCCCTCTCCGGAAATATCGATCCATCTGTCTATTTGCTTAACAGAATTAGGCTGCAGAATAATCTTTTGATTTTTATCCAACAAATAAATAGTTGGTGAAGCAAATACATAATAATCTTTCACCACCTGGGTGTTCCATTTCTTATAATCGCACATACTGATAAAAGGAAACACACTTGCAAAACTATTGAATAGTGATGCATCGGTATCTAATGAAACAAAGACCACCTCAATACCCTTTGCCTTCCATTTGCCATAAAGAGGCAACAGTTGACCGAGTTCTTCAGCACATCGGGCACACCAACTGGCTCCAAAAATCACTACCTTGTAGTCGGCTTCAAGCTTTGATAAACGTTTGGGTGAATTTAGCTTAGAACCATTCCTAACCACATCCCCCGTGAAAACAATATCGGGTGCCGTGTTTCCTTTTTTCATAGCCCTATAGATTTCAAACTTATTGGCAAGGCTCTCGTTCACAGCACAACTATTTTGGGCTAACACCTTTTTTGCCAAATATTCCGAAGCATTAAATAAACTATGACTTTCCAATAAATCAAAAAGGTGGTTAGTTACTTCGTTGAATTTTTTTTCATCCTTAGAAAGGTTTGGCAATAAAAAATCTGTGGTTCTATAACGGATAGGGTGGGTAATCAAATTTTAGTTTACCAGCTATAAAAT
>JBAWXL010000162.1:0-10618 GCA_037144095.1 Bacteroidota bacterium | reverse complement strand
CCATGCTTTTTATATCCTTCACAGGATTCTTCACAAAATATTTCGAACCAAACAAACCTTCTTCTTCCGCACCGAAAGTAACAAATATCAAACTTCGTTTGGGCTTTATTTTCATTTTCTGATAAGCATCTGCAAGGGCAATCACCCCGCTTGCTCCCGAAGCATTATCGTCGGCTCCATAGTGAACAGCAACGGTATCGGGCATACGACTTGGCGATCCCACACCACCCATTCCTAAATGGTCGAAATGTCCTCCCAACACAACATACTGATTTTTTAATACCGGATCAGAACCTTCTATCATACCAATAACATTGTATGTTTTCACTTTGGTTAATACAAGGTCTGCTGATGCATCAAGTTTTTCTGGCAAAGAAAATGTATGGGCTTTTTTTTGCGAATTGTATTCTTTTTCCAACAACTCAATGGTTAGTCCTATTGATTTCAACAATTGATTTGCAATGTTGCGTGTGATGTTGATTACAGGAAGTCCTGCATCAGCAAAGTTAGGATCAGAATGAAGTTTCATCAAATCATCACTTCGGTTCATTGCCACGGTATTTACCAAAACAACGCCCGCAGCCCCTTTGTCTTTTGCCAATAAGACTTTTTGTCTGTCGGAACTGTAGTTAATGTATTTGCTCTTGGGATTATCCAAATCTGGTTCACCTCTTAAAATAATCACCCATTTACCCTTTACTGAAATGCTATCATAATCGTTCCATTGCAAACTATCGGTTTTGATTTCAAATCCATAGCCCACAAATATTGGATTTGACTGAACAGTTGCATTCTTTGAAAAGGAAACCGGAACAAAATCAGTATTCAATATTGCATCAATACCAGGATATGTGAAATCATTTTTAGGTCCGGCTTTAATATCCGTAATGATATCAAAGCGCTGAAAACCTGAATCACCAAGAAGTTTTATGCCTGATTTGATAAATTGAGCACGAATGTAATTAGCTGCCAACGAATCGCCTTTTGTGCCGGGGAGTCTTCCCCCTAACTCTTCCGAAGCAAGATATTCAATACTTCTTTTAATCAAACTTCCATCTACTTTTTGAGCAGAAACGTTTAATGAAAGAAACCACACAAAAAAGAAGGCAAAGGAGATACTATTGAATTTTTTCATATTCAGAATAATTACATTAATAAAGGTTAAGGGAAGAAAAGAAAACTAAAACAAGAATAACTCGTTCTTATCGAGTTCGTCTGATGAAGGCAGTTCAGAAGATTTATCTTTAGGTGTTTCTTTTTTAGGTTCTACCGGTTTTTCAATTGCTTTTTTAGGAATAACAATTGTTTCAGGTTCATCTTCTTTGCTCAGGTCGGTGCGCAAATCTTCTAAAAAGCCTTTAATGTTTTTCAGTGATTTAACAATCTCAACCTGATCAATCGTTTCAAACTTATTTTCCTTAAGTTTTTTACGTGCTCCTTCAAGGGTGAAGCCTCTTTCTTTAACCAAATGATAAATTATCCGAATATTTTCAATGTCTTTCACAGTGAAAAATCGGTCGCCCTTTTTGTTTTTATAGGGTTTAAGAATTGGGAATTCTTTTTCCCAAAAGCGAATGTGTGAAGTGTTAAGTCCAAACATTTTGGCTACTTCGCCAATGCTGTATTGCAATTTGACGGTTTCTCTTTCTTTGTATGGCATGGTATTATGGTTTTATTGGTAACGAATTTTCATTTTTTTAAACATTGCATCATTGTTTATCACCTCTAATGCTTTCAAATAGGCATCATCAGTTTCATTTATTATTTGATAAACAGCACCCATATCGAAAAGATTGCGGGCATAGATGGCTTTGAGTTGATTGGCAAGATATTTATCAGACTTTTCAGTGGTCAGGCTTTTTGGAGGAATGTTGCCAACAAACTGTCCATTTTCGACACTAATTTTGTCTTGTCCTTTCACTTTGGCCTTATTCATTTTGGTATCGTTCAAAACAATATCCGTTAAAACAAGTTCTTTCAACGAGTCGATTCTTTTCACGCCTTTGCTTTCGGCATATTTAATAAAGTCATTCAAATCAGGCTGAAAATTGGTCATGAAATCTTTAAAAGTAGGATATTTCGATTTCATTTCATCGCGTTTGGTTTCGAGCAAATCGAGCACATACTGATTGAGCAACCCTTTGCGGCTCACATTATCGAGAAACTCTGAACCATTGGTGGTATCGAGCGGAACAAAAATATCGGGCATGATGCCTCCACCTCCATACACCAATCTTTTATTAGGAGTATAAAACTTCAACGAATCGGGAAACTTAATGCTGTCTGAATTGACAAATTCGCCATGTTTATATCGTTTCATAAAATCGTCCATATAATCTTCTGTCCCTTCGGCATACGATTTCTGAATGCAACGCCCCGTTGGGGTATGATAGCGCGAAGTGGTTAAACGAATGACAGAACCATCAGGCAAATCAAAAGGTTTTTGAACCAATCCTTTTCCGAACGAACGTCTGCCAATAATTAAGGCTCTGTCCCAATCCTGAACTGCACCACTCACAATTTCGCTGGCTGAGGCTGAACCTTCATCAATCAACACTATCAGTTTGCCTTTTTCGAACCCCCCTTTTGCGGTGGAATTATAGCGTTGCATTGGACTATTGGTTCCTTCGGTGTAAACTATCAGTTTATCATTTTCCAAAAACTCATCAGCTAAATCAATGGCAGTTTGCAAATATCCACCCGAATTACCTCTTAAATCAAAAATAAGCGATTTCATACCTTGTGCTTTAAGTTTGCTCATGGCCTCGAAATACTCTTCCATGGTAGTTTGTGCAAAACGGTCAAGGCGGATATAACCCACTTCTGAAGTTGCCATATAGGCAGCATCGATGCTATTGATAGGAATTTTATCGCGGGTGATGGTGTAATCAATTAACTCGCTCAAGCTTCCTCGCTTTATACTAATAGTTACTTTGGTGCCCTTTTTGCCTCTGAGTTTCGACATCACGTAATTATTGTTGATTTTGCTACCGGTTGAATTTTCGCTATCAATCTTCACAATTTTATCACCTGCACGTATACCCAACTTATCGGAAGGTCCACCGGGAACCGCAGCAATCACCAGTATCGTATCTTTAAATAATTGGAATTGTATGCCCACACCATCGAAACCACCCACAAGAGGTTCGTTGGCTTTTTCCATTTCTTCTTTCGAAAAATAAATTGAGTGAGGGTCTAATTCTTTCATCATTTCAACAATGGCTTTCTCCACAATTTTTCCTTCATTCACCGTATCTACATAAGCGTAGCGAATATAATTGAGCAAAGCCGATAGTTTCAGATCAGAAGATTTTGGGTCGTTTCTTTGTGCAAAGCTGCTCTGAAAAGAACACGCAAATAGCACAATAATAGTGATAAAGAGTTTTTTACTATAGTTTGTTAGGAATGATTTCATTGTATAATTTATTTGAATGCTCAAAATTAGAATTAAATTTGTTTGAAAACGCACCACAATCTAAAATAGGGTTAAAACAGGGGTGTTTTTAACATTATATAACATTAAGGAAGGAATTAGGCACTAGACTTTAGCCTTTTGAAGAGCTTTGAGAGGAGCCTTTTGATCCTTTTAGGGATAAGAATTGTAAATAAAATTTCAAAATCAATCATTCAAGCCATATTTAATTGATTATTATAAAAATTTGAAATGCTTTAAATGGAAATAATAATTATCCATTTCAACAAAAAAACCTCAACACTCTAAATAAAAGTGGAATTGCTATTTCCTCTTCATCTAGTCATCTGGAACTAATTCATATCCTCAAATTCACATAATAAGTAAAATATCTATTAAACTTCTGTAAATTATATCAATACCTACTGAATTTCAGTTAACAGTCGTTTTATGGCAGTTAACAGTCGTTTTATGTCAGTTAACAATCGTTTTATGGCAAGTAACAGTCGTTGGATGACAAGTAACAGTCGTTGGATGACAAGTAACAGTCGTTTTATGTCAGTTAACAGTCGTTAGATGGCAATTAACAGTCGTTGGATGACAAGTAACAGTCGTTGGATGGCAAGTAACAGTCGTTGGATGACAAGTAACAGTCGTTGGATGGCAGTTAACAATCGTTGGATGGCAGTTAACAATCGTTGGATGGCAGTTAACAGTCATTGACGATAAACAACAATATTCAAGGAGACTAAAAATTATTTTAAATAAAGACGAAAATGAAATTTTGATTTAATTAAAAATACTTACTTTTGCGCTCAAAATAAACTCATTAAACTGTTCAATAAACAACACCTTCATTTACCAATGATTACAAATAATTTTATTCAACGTCACAATGGTCCACGCGCTGAGGAACTCAAAGAAATGCTTAATGTTATTGGGGTTTCTTCACTAGATCAATTAATTGATGAAACCATCCCTGAAAGTATTCGCCTGAAAGAACCTTTGCCAATTGCAAAGGGATTAAATGAATTCGAATATATGCAGCATATTAGCGAGATTGCTGCAAAAAATCAGATTTTCAGATCTTTTATCGGAATGGGTTATTACAACAGCATTACTCCGGGCGTAATCCAGCGAAATATTCTTGAAAATCCGGGTTGGTATACTTCCTATACTCCCTATCAGGCTGAGATTTCGCAAGGTCGTCTTGAGGCTTTATTGAACTTTCAAACAATGGTGAGTGACCTTACAGGGTTAGACATTGCTAATGCTTCATTGCTTGATGAAGCAACAGCAGGTGCCGAAGCCATGATTATGCTCTACAATACCCGTTCGCGCGAACAAGTGAAAAATAGTTGCAAGAAGTTTTTTGTTGCCAACGATATGTTTCCACAAACTCTTGATGTAATTAATACACGTGCATTTCCTTTGGGTATAGAAGTGGTAATAGGTAAATGGACTGAATTTGAAGCTACTTCTGAGTTTTTTGGAGCCATGATACAATATCCGAATCAATTTGGAAGCATTTATGATTATAGCTCATTTGTTCAGAAAGCACATGAAAAGGGCGTATTGGTATCCGTTGCAGCCGATATCCTTTCGCTTTGCATGTTGACTCCTCCGGGTGAATGGGGGGCTGATATTGCATTTGGCAATACCCAACGTTTTGGAATTCCTATGGGTTTTGGAGGTCCACATGCTGCTTATTTTGCTACTAAAGAACAGTATAAACGAAATATGCCCGGACGTATCATCGGAATTTCGGTAGATGCAAACGGAAAACGGGCTTTACGTATGGCATTGCAAACCCGCGAACAACATATCAAACGCGAAAAAGCCACATCCAATATCTGTACATCGCAGGCATTATTAGCTATCATGGCAGGTGTGTATGCCACTTATCACGGACCCAAAGGACTCAGGGCTATTGCTCGTCATATCAACATACTCACAGGTGTTTTATCGTCTGAGGTAAAAAAATATGGTTATCAGCAACTCAATGAATATTTCTTCGATACCCTTTATATTACGATTCCGGCTAAGGCAAAGATGAAACAACTTAAGAACCTTGCGAGAATTGCGCGCATCAATTTCCGTTATTTCGACGAAAAAACAATTGGTATTAGTTTAGATGAAACCGCGACATTGAAAGATGTTAATGCCATTTTGTTGATTCTCGCAACCGCTGCAAATCAATATTTCATTGAATTTGTTTGTGTTCCTTCAGAATGTGAATTAATCACAACCATTCCGACTCAATTAAACAGAACCTCAAGCTATTTGACTCATCCTGTTTTTAACAGCTATCATTCGGAAACAGAAATGATGCGTTATTTGAAAAAATTAGAAAACAGAGATCTATCGCTCAACCGTTCGATGATTCCTTTAGGCTCATGCACCATGAAGCTGAATGCAGCTGCTGAAATGTTTGCAATGAGTTGGGGCTTCTTTGGGGCTATTCATCCTTTTGTTCCGAAAGAACAAAACAGGGGCTATATGTATATTATTAGTGAATTAGCGAAAATGCTATGCGAAATCACAGGATTTAAAGCTTTTTCATTCCAGCCTAATTCAGGAGCAGCAGGAGAATATACCGGCTTGATGGTGATTAGAGAATATCATATTAGTCGTGGAAATTCCCATAGAAATGTGGTATTGATTCCCTCATCAGCGCATGGCACCAATCCTGCAAGTGCTGCCATGGCAGGTATGCAAATTGTGATTGTGAACTGCGATTCGAAAGGCAATATTGATGTGGAAGATTTAAAACAAAAGGCAGAATTGCATAAAGCTAATCTCTCTTGCCTGATGGTTACATACCCCTCCACTCATGGTGTGTTTGAAGAATCTATTTTGGAAATTTGTAAAATAATTCATGCTAACGGAGGTCAGGTGTATATGGATGGAGCCAATATGAACGCACAGGTTGGCTTGACCAATCCGGCAATTATTGGTGCTGACGTTTGCCATTTGAATTTACATAAAACCTTTGCCATTCCTCATGGAGGCGGTGGTCCAGGAGCTGGGCCCATTGGAGTTGCAAGTCATCTGGTTCAATTCTTGCCTACGCATTCGGTATCAGAAATTGGTTCGCCAAATGGCATTCATGCCATTGCAGCCGCACCTTATGGAAGTGCCATGATTTTGACAATTTCGTATGCTTATATTAAGCTTTTAGGAGGCGAAGGTCTCACAGAAGCTACACGCTATGCTATACTTAATGCAAATTATATCAAATCAAGGTTAGAGAAACATTATAAAATTTTATATACGGGTTCGAAAAACCGTTGTGCTCATGAAATGATACTTGATTGCAACGAATATCACCTTTCGGCAAATGTAGCCGTGATTGATATTGCCAAACGTTTGATGGATTACGGTTTTCATGCTCCCACAGTAGCTTTCCCTGTTCATGGCACTTTAATGGTTGAGCCTACCGAAAGCGAACCCCTTTCGGAACTCGACAGATTTTGTGATGCCATGATTGCGATTAAAGAAGAAATAATTGAAATTGAACAAGGAAAAGCTGACAAAGATGTTAATGTGATAAAAAAAGCTCCTCATACCTGCGAAATGCTCACAACAGAGAGCTGGGACTTACCCTATTCGAGAAGCAAAGCGGCTTTCCCTGTTAAAGGTTTATTGGAAGATAAATATTGGTGTCCGGTCACGAGAATTGATGATGCCTTTGGCGATAGAAATCTGGTTTGTAAGTGCGAAGCTAACGAATCTTAACAATAATCACCCTGGCTTTTCAATATTATTGCCTTTTTATTAACCCCAAGTCGAAAAGAAATATTAGTTTTTTAAACTAAATTTTGTTTTCGAAGTAAAGATTATTTACCTTTGTAAATATGGAAAGTATACGTCAACAAAAAATCAATCGATTGCTTAGTAAAGAGCTAAGTAATATATTCAGAGCCGATTCGCATAGTTCTTACGATGGGGCAATGATAACAGTTACTGTTGTAAAGATAACCAAAGATATGTCAATTGCAAAAGTCTATTTGAGCTTATTTTTAGTGAAAAACAAAGAAGAAATGATTTCCCGAATTAAGGAAAACACAAGAGAAATAAGATATAAACTGGGAACGAAAGTAAAAGACCAACTTAGAATAACTCCTGAATTGGAATTTTTTCTTGACGATTCTCTAGATTATATTGAAAACATTGACAATTTACTAAAACAATAGGCATGCAGTACGACCCAATAAAGCGTAGTTTAGGAAAAGTATTCAATTCATATCCCTGGCTAAGGAAACTGTTTTACAAATTGCTGGATTTACTATTGCTGAGAGCCTGGCACATAAAAAAACAAATTCGATTGTGGGCAAAGGATTATAATACTTCAGCCTCAATATTAGATGCCGGTAGCGGGTTTGGACAATATTCTTATTTTATGGCAGCAAACAACACTTCATGGCAAATTACTTCTGTGGATGTTAAAGAGGAGCAAATTGAAGATTGTAATCAGTTTTTTAATACTATTGGTTTGAAGAATGCCCATTTTGAAATTGCCGATTTAACAACCTATATTCAAGCAGAGCAATTTGATTTGGTGCTTTCAGTTGATGTGATGGAACATATTGCGGAAGACGAAAAAGTGTTTTCTAATTTCCATTCTTCACTTCGAAAAGGGGGCATGTTATTGATTTCAACTCCTTCAGACCAGGGTGGATCGGATGTGCATGACGATGAACATGAATCATTTGTTGACGAACACGTCAGGGATGGATATAATATTGACGACATTCAGCAAAAGCTATTGCGTGCAGGATTTTCAAGGGTAGAAGCAAAATATACTTATGGCACACCAGGGAATATTTCGTGGAAGTTATCTATGAAATATCCATTATTAATGCTGAATACTTCTAAAATATTTTTCATCATTTTGCCTTTATATTATCTTATTACTTATCCTTTTTGTCTAATATTAAATTGCATGGATCTGAATATGCATCAAAAGAAAGGTACAGGTTTATCTGTACAAGCCTGGAAGTAATATTTTTTAAAACTATTTGCTGTTGAACTTTTCACTATATATTGCAGGCAGATACCTAAAGTCGAAGAAAACTCATAACATTATTAATTTCATCACGGGAATTGCTGCAACGGGAATTGCCGTGGGGACTTTTGCCCTTATCGTAGTACTCTCGGTGTTCAATGGTTTTGAGTCATTGGTGGTTAAACTGTTCAATTATTTTAATCCAGATATATTAATTACAGCAACTTATGGGAAAACATTTCATCTGGATAATTTTCCCCAAAACGAAATTAAAAAGATACCCGGTGTTTATTATTTTAATGAAGTAGTTGAAGAAAATGCCTTAGCAAAATATCATGACAAGCAATACATCATCATCTTAAAAGGGATAAATAAAGATTTCGCACGTTCTAATCGCATCGACACCATGACGATTGACGGGAATTTCGTTCTTGAAAAGGGAGATAACAATTTTGCAGTTTTAGGATCGGGAGTGGCTTATTATCTCGATGTAAATCTAAATGACTTTACAACACCTCTTACTATTTATGTTCCTCGACGAACTAAAGTCGACCTTCAAGACCCCTCTCAGGCATTTAATCAGGAAAATATTTATCCTTCAGCGGTCTTCTCCATACAACAGGATTTTGATGCACGTTATATTCTTGCACCTTTAAGGTTCGTTAGGAAAATGTTGAATTACAAAGATGAAGTCAGTTTTATTGAAATAAGTTTAAGTAAAGATGCAAATCCTCAAATAATAAAAAAACAGTTAGAGGACTTATTAGGGAATACTTATACGATAAAAACCCGCTTTCAACAGCAAGAAGTATTATACAAAATTATGGTATCGGAGAAATTTGTAATATTCCTTATCCTTTCATTTATTCTTTTGATTGCAGCTTTTAACATCATAGGTTCTCTGACCATGTTGACTATTGACAAAAAGAAAGACATTATAGTGCTGCGAAGCCTTGGCGCCGGAGATAGGCTCATTAAAAACATATTTTTGTATGAAGGTCTATTAATATCAACCATTGGAGGTATTGCAGGCATGCTAATTGGAGCTATCGTTTGTGTTCTGCAGAAAACCTTCGGATTGGTAAAAATAAATTCGGGAGAAGGCACGTTTGTTGTCAATAATTATCCTGTCGATATGCAAATTACTGATTTCGGAATGGTTTTTATAATCGTCGTAATTATAGGGTTTTTAGCATCCTGGATTACCGTAAAACGAATTTCTTCAAAATATATAAATGAAAAATTATAGCAAATGAAAAAATACAAGTTTTATAATAACGTATTGGGTTGGACCGCGTTTGCGATTGCCTTCATTACTTATTTGCTTACAATGGAACCTACTGCAAGTTGGTGGGATTGTAGCGAATTTATTTCGAGTGCATTTAAACTCGAAGTAGGCCATCCTCCTGGTGCACCTTTATTTATAATTGTTGCAAGAATTTTCACGCTGTTTGCCGGCAGTAATCTGGCTCATGTGGCTGTGATGGTCAATATACTTTCAGCTTTGATGAGCGCTTTAACCATCTTATTCCTCTTTTGGACCATAACGGCTTTGTGTCGTAAGTTGAAAAGCAGTGATCATAACTATTCTGTTCAAAAAATAATCATTATTTTGGGAAGTGGCTTTGTGGGAGCCCTGGCATTTACTTTTTCTGATTCGTTTTGGTTTTCGGCAGTCGAAGGTGAAGTGTATGCAAGTTCTTCTTTCTTCACAGCTATTGTTTTTTGGGCAATACTGAAATGGGAAGCTCAGGCAGAAACCAAAGGAATCGACCGTTGGATTATTTTAATTGCTTATCTGATGGGACTTTCAATTGGGGTTCATTTGCTCAATTTATTAGCCATTCCGGCTATCACTTTTGTTTACTATTTTAAGCGATATAAATCTACCCGTATCGGAATTCTTAAAACTACTTTGGTTTCTGTTGCTATTTTAGGTTTTGTTCAATATGGAATTATTCCGGGATTGGTTTTAGTTGCTTCGAAATTTGAATTGCTTTTTGTGAACAATTTGAAACTAGGTTTTGGCAGTGGTATCATTATTTATTCTTTGCTCTTATTAGGCACATTAATTTGGGGAATCTATTTTTCGCAAAAGAAGCGAAAGGTAATGCTCAATACCGCATTGCTGAGTTTGCTCTTTATCATCATAGGTTATTCAAGTTATGCAATGATAGTTATTAGGTCAAATGCAAATC
>JBAWXL010000161.1:0-10818 GCA_037144095.1 Bacteroidota bacterium | reverse complement strand
TTCCCCGGTAACTGCCTGCGGTTTAAATAACGTGCATATTGGAGTGGATATGTATTATGCAGGATGCGATTCGGTGCTTGCTCCGGGTAAAAAAGTCGTGTTTGCTTATAAAATGGACAGCAATCCTTTAGTATATGACACACTCACACTTTCTGCCTCCTGGTATGGTGGCGATTCATTGCAATTTACGAGCACAATTCCTTTTAATGTAGCAACAATTGGAGCCCACACCTTAAATTGCTGGGCAAAGCTTGGTGAAAATTCTTCTGTTTTCACTGATAGTATCATTCAATATCAATTCACAAATATTTTATTGCAAAATGTGGATTTAGGACCTACTAAAATTACCTCTCCTATATCAGGATGCGGCTTGCAAAACGAAAGTGTTACTATGAAATTTAGCTTTTTCGGCTGCGACTCACTTCCTCATGGAGATACCATTCCATTAACCTACAAAGTTAATGCACAGCCTGTGGTTACTGAAAATTATGTGCTGCCTTCTACCCTATTTCCCGGTGATACCATAAGCTATACTTTCACTACTCAGGCAAATTTAACCAATGAGCATGGATTAATCACCATACAGACAAGTACAGCCTTCCCTCTTGACACATTTACTACCAATAATATGATTCAATCTTTAATAAATAATCCAACTTATTTGGTTGAAGATACGGTAACTTTTGAGGAAACCAATCCAAACGATTTGTTTTATGTTTTAACAACCACTTATTCTCACGCTTTAGTTTCAACTGCTGCTCATAATACCGGAACCAAAGGCTTTTTGATGACAGGTGGAAATGCTTTTGATTATATAAATATGCTTGTCTTCCCTGACGGAACAAATAATTGGGCTGTGAATGATTTTCTTTCTGCAAAGTTAGGCTTTTGTGTCAATGCTTCCTCCTGGACTGAGGCAAGCTTACGTTTTGACCTCAAACAAACAGACGGAGGAACGATATACACCCAATATATTGGAGCAGGTGATTACACAAATTGCAGTAATCTTAGAGTTTTAGCCAATGGAACTCAGGTTGGTCCCGGTTATAAACCTGTTACAAACGGTAGTGACCCTTTTAAGACGCATTATGTAAATCTAAACGCCTATGCTGGCACACAATTCAATCTTGAGTTTGAAAGTCGTTGTATGTCCAAAGACACAACCGTGTTTGGAATTCCTATGAAGATGGATAATGTGTATCTTGATAACATTTGTATAACTGAACATCCCCAGGGCTATGAAGGAATTGATGATATAGCATTTCCTGAGTTTATTGCTGAAATATATCCAAACCCATGTAAAGATTGGTATATGATAAATATGGACAGCAAAGGGAATCAGACTATAAATATTGAATTAAGCGATATAAGTGGGCGCCTAATCACTTCCGAAAAACGCTATGCAAATGATGGACATAACGTTTTCGTTTTCCATAATGCCCTTCCACAAGGAATTTATTTTATCAAACTACAAGGAAAACAAAACACTTCCGTATTGAAGATTATTAAAAATTAATTTTCCATGAATCTAAGCAGTAATTAATATTTACTGTTTGAATAAGGAGATTGTTCTATTGTTGAATAATCTCCTTTTTTATATTTCAAATATCCGGTTATTGCAATCATGGCAGCATTATCAGTAGTAAATTGAAAAGGAGGAATGAAAACTTTCCATCCTTTTAAAGTTCCCAATTCTATTAAAGCTTTTCTTAATGCTGAATTAGCAGAAACCCCTCCTGCCAAAGCAATTTGCTTCACTCCTGTTTGCTTAATTGCCAATTCAATTTTATGCATCAAAGTCTTTACAATAGCAAATTGCATTGACGCGCATAAATCGTTTAGATTAGCATTTATAAAATCAGAATTTATCTTTAAATTGTCTCTGATATAATATAGAAATGACGTTTTCAATCCACTAAAGCTGAAATCAAGGTTTTTTATTTGTGGTCGCGGAAAATTATAAAACTTATGATCACCCAATGCAGCATACTTATCAATTAAAGGTCCACCTGGGTATGGTAAACCTAATATTTTTGCAGCTTTATCAAAGGCTTCTCCGGCTGCATCATCAATAGTTTGTCCAATTAGCTCCATTTGAAAGTAATCTTTCACCAGCATTATTTGAGTGTGCCCCCCAGAAACTAACAAACAAAGAAAAGGAAATGAAGGTTCTGAGATTTCCTTATCATATTGTATAAAATGAGCTAAAATGTGTGCCTCTAAATGGTCAACTTCAATCAATGGGATACCTAAACCCAATGACATTGTTTTAGCAAAAGTGCTTCCTATCAGCAAAGAGCCTAACAAGCCAGGCCCTCTTGTGTAGGCAATTGCAGTTAATTCACTTTTTTTAACACCAGCTTCCTTCAAAGCTGTATCAACCACAGGAATAATATTTTGCTGATGTGCGCGTGAAGCCAATTCTGGGACTACACCACCAAATTGCTCATGAACTTTTTGGTTTGCAATGACATTGGCAAGCAATTTGTTGTTGAGTAAAACCGCTGCAGAAGTATCATCGCAAGAAGATTCGATGCCAAGTGTGAGAATATTCATATTTTTGTACTAAATTTCAAAAGTATTAAAAATTTTGCCAAAGTTACGATTTATATTATTTCGGTTCTGACAGGACTGCTGATAATGCTATTTGTTGTTTTGAGTTTCAGTTCGGTACAAACCTGGCTTGCACATAAATTTGCATCCTATCTTTCCGACGAACTCAGGACAGAAGTTCATATTGGGAAAGTAAAACTCACCTGGAGCCTCGAAATTGAGCTTGATGATGTTTATATTAATGACAGACATTATCAATCAATGATTAAGGCCGGCAAAATTTATCTTGATATTCAATCTATTTCTATTGGGAAAAAGAAACTTAATATAAAGCAATTGTCTGTTGATGAGCTTTCGATATCTGTGGTTAAGTATTTAAGCGATAATACTTTTAACATTAAAGTTTTAAGTGACTATTTCTCCTCATCCGACACCAGCAAGCAAAAACCCTGGCAAATCAATTGTAAAGCAATTTCGCTTAATAATTCCTCATTTTTATTACAAGATAAACATCTTCAAATAATACCTGACTCTAAGGCCGTTGATTATAATAATCTTTTTCTTCATCAAATAAATACAACCATTAGTGATGTAAGCTATGGTACAGATTCAGTGCATGCTTTAATTCAATTTTTGTCTTTGAAAGAGCGTTCGGGTTTTACACTCGTGAGCTTGCATTCTGATTTTCTGTTAAACCAAAGTGGAATATATCTTAACTTTCTGAAACTTTCTACTCAAAACTCATTCTATTCGGGTTCTTTAGCATTGAAATATTCAAACCCGAACGATTTCAGTGATTTTCTGAATAAGATTTCGCTTCAGGCACATATTGATTATGCTTCATTAAATCTTAAAGATGTTGCCTACTTTACAAAAGAACTCTGGGGGATGGAAGATAAAATTGCCTTAGAAGGGAATATTTCCGGTCCAATAAGCAGACTCAAATTAACAGATTTAAAATTGCGCTATGGCAAGTCTACCTTCTTTTCAGGAAGGGTGCAACTCACAGGACTACCTAATATTGAGGAAACCTTTATTAATTTGAGGGTGAAAGAATTTTTCACTTCAATGTATGATATTGATCGTTTCCGATTGCCGGGAGTCAATCAGACCATCAGTAAAATGATTCCTCCCCAATTGTTGAATTTCGGGAACATCTTAGTTGATGCAAATTTCACCGGATTTTATAATGATTTCGTTGCTTACGGAAATTTCAATACGGATGCCGGCAATTTCAAAACTGATATTTCTTTAAAAAGAGATAAACACAACGGCATCATTTCGTATAGCGGCAAACTTGAAGCCAATAAAGTACAAGCCGGAAAATTGCTGGGAGAAGAAGAAAAATTTGGAACTCTTAGCTTCAATCTAAATCTTAGTGGCTCGGGTTTGAGCGAAAAGGATGCCTACATTAAGTTCGACGGGACAATAGATTCACTAAATTTCAATCAATATTGTTATCATCATTTCGATATTGACGGAGAACTGAATCAAAAGGTTTTCAATGGGAATATCAAACTAAATGACCCGAATGCTGATTTGTTTTTTAATGGTAATATTGATTTCAAAGAGAAAATACCTGTATTCAACTTCAATGCGCTTTTGCAAAACGCCCATTTAGAAAAACTTCATCTTATCAATCGTGATTCGAATTTGGTATTAAACACTCAGCTTAGATGTAATTTCACAGGAGATAAACCCGATAACCTAATTGGAAATCTGGAGTTTTTTAATACTTCCTATAAAGAAAATGGGAAAACCTATTTCATGAAAAAGCTTAGTGTCAACTCCACTTTAGAAGCTGATAGCAGTAAAACTTTTCAGCTTAGGTCTGATTTTGTTGATGCTGACTTTAAAGGGGTTTTTATTTTCAAAGACCTGATTAGTTCCGTCGAACATTTCATCAATGGTTATATCCCTTCTTTTCTTACTGAAAAATCAAACTCTTTGCAGGCATTAACGAATGAACATTTGAATTTTTCGATTTCCTTTAAAAACACAGATGACCTTTGCAGGCTTTTTATTCCCAATCTAACGATTGCTCCCCACACTGAACTTTCAGGGAAATTCAACTCGATGAATTCAAACTTTTCATTTAACCTGGAGAGTAAATACATAAAATTCAATAATTATCTTGTTTCAAATTTGCATATTAATGGCAATACTCTTACGGATGGCTTTTTGCTGAAAACACTGGGTGAAAGTGTGTATGTGAATAAAAATGAGCTGTTCGATAGTTTGCAGATAACTACTTTGGTGAAAACCGATAGTGTGCGTTTTTCAGTAAACTGGACTGATATGGATACGGTGGATAGAAACGTTGGAAACATTAACGGAAACGTTGTTTTCCCTTCGTCAGGCTTGTATGTCGTCAATCTTAATCATACTTCTATAACTCTTAAAGACAGTGTTTGGGTTACTAATAACGACAATTTCATCAGTATTGACAGCAATGCTATTGTGCTTAATAATTTGAAATTCTCTCATAATCTTCAGCAATTATCTCTTTTTGGAGAAATTACTCACGACCCGACCAAATCACTTAAAGTAAGTTTTTCCAATTTCGATTTATCTGATTTCGATAAGGTTATTAGCCAGGAAAGTGTTGATTTGGATGGAACAATGAACGGCACACTGGATATTTATAAACTCTATCAAACACCTGAATATATTTCAAATTTGGTGGTTAAGAATTTTGGTTTTAATGGAGATAGATTGGGCGATGCCATCATCAATTCGAAATGGGACAATGAGAAAAAAGCCATTTTTGCGAATATGGAGATTATCTACATGGGTAATTATTCTGAAAATAAACCTATAAAAGTTCAGGGTTATTTTTATCCCACAGCTGAAAAGGAAAACTTCGATTTCGATATTTTTCTTGAAAACTTCAAGTTGAAAGCCATACAACATTATGTGAGGGCTTTCAGCTCATCTTTGGTTGGGAAAGCAAGCGGAAAACTTCATTTGGGCGGCAAAACAAGTATGCCTGAGTTGACCGGAAAAGTGATGCTTCAGCGAACCATTATGAAAATTGATTATTCCAACACTGAATATAATTTTGCTGACGAAATCAGCTTTTCGCCCAATAGCATTAATTTCAATAAAATTACAGTCAGCGACGATTATGGCAATAAAGCTATCGTAAATGGTAAATTGATGCATAAAGGTTTCACCAATTTTTCGATTGATTTAACAATTGAACCTCAAAAGTTTTTGGCATTAAACACCAACAGCGCCCTCAATGCTAACTTCTATGGTAAAGTGTTTGCAAGTGGCAAGCTTAGAATCTCAGGTCCGGTGGAAGATCTGATGATTGAAGCTACGGCTGCGCCAGCAAAAGGTTCGCTATTGGTGATTCCGGTGGGAAGTCAAGGGTCATTGAAGGAAAATAACTTCATCACTTTTGTGTCGAAACAGGTACAGGTGAACATTGACAGCGAATATATTAATACTTCCGACATCAGTTTGTTTTTCGATTTGTTGGTGAATCAGGAAGCGACCATTCAGATTAATTTCGATCCGCAATCGGGCGGAACTTTAAAAGCCAACGGCGATGGCGACATCAAAATTTATGTTCCCAAAAAGGGACAGTTTCAAATGTCGGGCGAATATGTTATCAACGATGGCGATTATTATTTCAATCTTCAAAATATCATTAATAAACGGTTTAAGATTGAAAAAGGGGGTTCGATTAAATGGAATGGCGACCCCTATGATGCCGACATCAATATCAGGGCAAAGTATCGCACAAAAGTTTCGTTGGGCGACATTGCCAAAGGCGAAGATTCGAGCGCCTATTCGAAGCGAATTCCGCTCGAAAGTGTTTTAGCTTTGAGCGGCAAACTTTCGAACCCAACCATTAAATTCGGCTTCGAGCTACCCAATAGCGACAATACGGTGAAAGCCTTTGTTTTTGATGCTATCGACACCACAAATGAACAGGAAATGCTGCGTCAGACTTTTTCGCTTCTGGTGATGAATCGTTTTATGCCTACTGTAAATAGCAAGTCGAGCAATACATTGAGCAGTGGTGTGGAAGTGACTTCAACTGAGCTTATTTCGACGCAATTAAGCAACTGGCTTTCGCAAATCAGTAAGGATTTCGACATTGGAGTGAAGTATCAGAGCGGAGACAAACTTTCGAACGAAGAGCTACAAGTGGCGCTTTCCACTCAGTTGTTTAACGATCGGGTAATAGTAGATGGGAATGTGGGTTTTGGTGGCGGAACCACCTACACTCAACCCGGCAAACAAAGCACCAGTCAGATTGTTGGCGATGTGCAGGTGGAGGTTAAAATTACGCAAGATGGGCGTTTCAGGGTGTTGGTGTTTAATCGTTCTAATAACAATTTGCTCAACTACAACACTTCTCTTTACACTCAGGGCGTGGGGCTTTTCTATCGAAGAGAATTTAACAAGCTCAGCGAACTGTTCAGAAAAAGCCAAAAATAATATGCTAATTTGATTGATATGCTGATGTGTTGATATGCTAATATGCTAATTTCATTGCTTTTGGTTTTAGTAGCAATGTTTTTTTGACATAAAAATAATGATGATGCTGAAAAATATTTTCATCATTATTTCATTCAATATCAGCAGTATAAAATTTATTTTAAAAATAAATTCAATAAAAGTCATTTTTTTCTTGACATTGTTATTCAAAAAACAGTTATCTTTGTACTGTATAAAATTTTTTTTGAGTGGAATCGGTTTTTTCACATAATATGCTTTCTTTTCGGGGAACGTTTATTAACGCTCAGGGTAACTATGTCCTAAACCACACTTTTTATCCTTCTCTCACTTTTGTTAATTATTTACAATTTCCCACTTTTGATGGCTGTTTTAAGGCATCAAGTCCGCTAAATATATCCTTTAGCAACATTTCTAATCATTGGGGATTCTACACATCTGACATAACTAATGGCACTTACAACATTATTTTTGATTTTTGCAATGCCGAAAACCTCACTAATTTTATGGCTTTTGAGTCGTCGGGTGTGACGTATCAGTCTTCAGTTGTGGCGAAATTTGCGTCAGAAATGAAAACTGAATCGTCGGTTGTGACATATCAGTCGTCGAGTGCCACAAAATTTGCGTCAGAAATGAAAACTGAGTCTAATTACGTCACAAAACTTGCGTCAGAAATGAAAACTAAATCAAATTTTGCCATGCATCAGTCGTCAGAAATCATTTTACAGTCTTCAGAAATCGTTTTACAGTCTTCAGAAATCATTTTCAAAGAGGTTTTCAAAATTCATTTATAAATATTCAATTAATTAATAACATAAAAAACAAACATCATTATGGAAGAAATCATCGTAGTTCCCAAAGTTAGCAATTTATCAGATTCAGATTTTATTGCAAATATTAAAGCAAAAGCAAATGCACAAATTAGCCATCCATTGTATGTTCCACTTCTCGACCCTTTAGCATCGGTTGTGTTAGATAAAGTGAACCTAATAGAAACAAAAATGGATGAGCGCACCGAATTGTTGAATCAGGCTCAGGGAAAAACAAAAGAAATCAATTCAGGTAAAAAAGAATTGGTTGGAATTATGAACAAAAAATGGGCAGGTCAGGTGCAAAATGCTTGCGGCGATAACACCGCAAAAATTAAGGAGTTGGCTTTTTCTTATAAAAAAGAACACACTCCTGAGCCACCTAATGTTGAAAGCATTCCGGTTTGCGATCGTATCGTTACGAACGTTCCGGGGATGCATATTTTATGGATTACAAATAATATTTCAAAGAAAAAGGCGCTGCCTTCCGGCATTTTGAGGACTGATATTTATGGACAAACCGGTGGCACAGCGCCTGCCGATTTGACTCAATTGATTGCCAATGGCGGTGGCTATCTGGGAGAAGCCGACAAAGGGAAGTTCATCAACACTTTGCCAGGCGGAAACAAAGGCAAAATTGAGTATTATATTCTGGTGTATATTTTGAAAAAGACTAAAAAACCTTTTTCATATAGCATAGTGTATAGTGCGGTGATTGGCTAAATGATAAAAATGGAGTCCAGAAACCACATGAAAAAACGGGGCGAAACCTGAAAAGCCGTATGAGTAGGGAAATAATATTTAAAAATCATGAAAAAACAGCCTGTTATTTTAGCTTTCGCAATTCTTTTTATTGGTTTCGCACTGATTTTTTGCAATGGATGTAAAAAAGATGTTAGCCCTGTTACTCCACCGGTACAAAATGGAATAGATACAACAAGGCCAACGCTAAGTTTATTTGGAGCTTCTAATATCGATATTGTTTTAAACAGTGCCAACTTTATCGACCCGGGATGCACAGCTTTTGATAATATAGATGGAGATATAACCCCTTCAATTATAATTACAGGATCAGTGAATACAAATTTAGCAGGCATTTATGTTTTAAGTTATTCTGCTACTGACAGTTCAGGGAATCAAAACTCAGTCCAACGCTATGTTAGAGTGTATAATCAGGCCGAAAATTTGCAAGGAAACTATAATGTGAACGATAGCACAGCAGGAGCTCCTAACATTGTTTATACAGAAACTATTACACCTTCAACCACCATAAACAACAGAGTGCTTTTCTCAAAATTTGCTGCTAACGCTAATTGTTCTGTATATGGAAATAAAGTAGGTCTAACAATGAGTATTCCCTCTCAAACGGTTTTAAACACAGGAAACCCACCTGCTGATCGAACTTTTACGAGTATAAGCAGCTCAATAGTTTATGGAACAAACACAACAATGTATATATATTATAGCGAAATAACCAATGGAATCACCACCTATGGGAAAGGCACCTATACTAAACTCTAAACAGAGAATACTTTTCTTTTTGGCTTCGTTTCCCGCATAATTCTAACAGAATTTTAACTATAAACTAATGCATCCAAAATTAGCATAAAAACACATCAATTTCAACTAAAAATAAGTCAAAACGCTATAATATCATTTTTTTGTATCTTTACAAACTATTTCTCAGAATGAAAAAATCGTTATGGATTGAACATTATAATAAGGTTTTCCATTTAAGAAATATGGTTTTCTGTAGATTTTCTTTTAGTAATTAAAATAAAGTAATTATATTTGCTGTGTAATAAATTTTTCTTTTTTACTAATGAATATTCAGAAGTTCAATTAAATCAATATAAATATTTGAATATAAAGTGGAAGCCGAAAAACACTATAAAAAACGGGCTTATCCTGCAAAGCTAAATGCTGGGGGCGCAACCGAAAAGCCTTATGAGTAGGAAAACAAATTATTAACTTAATCTTAAATTAGAAGGAGAGCAACTATGCAAAACAAAAAACTTAATTTATGTGCCTTACTATTGTTAGTTATAGGGCTAACAGGTTTAAGGGCGCAGCAAACAATTGATGGTTCAGGCGGAAATGCCACGGGCACAGGCGGAACGTCGAGTTATTCCGTTGGCCAGATAGTCTACTCCACTCATAGTGGAACCAATGGTTCGGTTGCACAAGGAGTGCAACAACCCTACGAAATTTCAGTTGTCATCGGAATTGAAGAAGCAAAGGGCATTAGCCTCAATTGCTCAATCTATCCCAATCCTACCTCTGATTTTCTCATTTTGAAAGTGGAAAATTATCCAAAAAATAATCTCACTTATAAATTGTTTGACATCAATGGAAAATTAATTGCAAACGATAAAACGGAAGCAAATGAAACAAAAATCCAGATGAGCAATCTGGCAGATGCCTCTTATTTTCTGCAAATCTCAGATGGAAATAAAGAATTAAAAACATTTAAAATCATAAAAAAATAAAAACATGAAAAAAACATTATCCAAAATTTTCACTTTGCTAATCATCATATTAGCATATCAGCAAATCAGCACATCCGTTTTTGGGCAAAGTCCACAAAAAATGAGTTATCAGGCAGTCATTCGTGGCGCAACTAATAATTTGATTACTAACCATGCAGTAGGCATGAGAGTAAGTATCATTCAAGGTTCTGCCACCGGAACCGTTGTATACAAAGAGTTGTACAATCCAGATCCCCAAACCAATGCCAATGGATTAGTAGACCTTGAAATTGGAGCAGGAGTGCCTATATTAGGAACCTTTGCCGGAATCAATTGGGCAAACGGTCCTTATTTTATTAAAACTGAAACTGACCCAACCGGAGGTACAAGCTATTCTATTGTTGGAACAAGTCAGTTACTAAGCGTGCCTTATGCATTGTATGCAGCAAATGGAACTCCCGGTGCTACAGGTGCTGTTGGGCACACAGGCGCTACAGGTGCTACAGGTGCTACAG
>JBAWXL010000160.1:0-10948 GCA_037144095.1 Bacteroidota bacterium | reverse complement strand
TTTATATAGTTATCACTTCAGAAAACGATTTTTGTTTTTTTATCGGACAACAATGGTTCCTATCATACTTTAATTGTCAAAACCTCCGCTCTTGGAATTTGAAATTTAAGTCTTGGGTCTTAGTTCTTTCCAATTCTTTCTCCCATTTTAACAGTAGTTTCAAAGCCCTTGGCTGTGTTCAATAATAAATCCTCATCGATATGGATTTTACCTTTTTCAAACAGCAGCACTACTGTGGAGCCTCCAAATTTAAAAAAGCCTTTCTCTTCGCCTTTATTTACAATAGTTCCCTTGTAGGTCTGCACTATGCTTCCAACCATGGTGGCACCCACTTCCACCATAACCACATCACCAAACAATGGATTTGATATGATGCTATATTCTCTTTTGTTCAGGCAGAATATTTCAGCCTTCTTGCGCAAAGCAAAGGGGTTGACAGAATAATAGTCCCCATCAATCTTTTTGTTGGGCGATACATTTCCACTCACCGGAAAGTGAAAACGATGGTAATCTGGCGGTGCCAACCGGATGATCAACAGAGCACCATCGTGATATTTTTGTGCAAGTTGAGGATTATCCAAAAAGGAAGATACATCAAAACGATATCCTTTTACGATAAAATCGGTCTTGCTAATATCGGCATAAGCCAACATTTTCCCATCGGCAGGTGATACAACAACAGTAGAACTAGTATCAATCGGTCGTGCACCTACTTTTAGCTTTCGCGTAAAAAAATCGTTGAAAGTGTTGAACTTCTGTTCCTGAGCAATGCTCATATCAATATCAAATTCTTCAATAAAGGGCTGTATCTTTTTTGCTGAAGAGGTGCCATCCATCATACTGCCATAAATAGATGACACCAGCTTTCGTTTCGCCAAAGCCCACAAAGTTGCCTCTCCAATTGGATTGTAATATAACCATTGCAACCACTTTTCTCCAGCTACCTTTTCGGTTTTCAATTGCCCTGTCTTTCTTTCATAATATCGAATCGGATCCTGAGGCGCAGTTGGATAAAATGCCAGTCCAATAATTATGGCAAGCAACAACAAAATGATACCCCACCGCTTTTTTGTTTTGGTTAATTTCATAGGAGGGGATTCAATTAATAATGAATATCAAAATGAAGATGTAAAGTGTCAAATGGAAAATGTGATTTGAAACACATAGCCACAATAGGTAAATAGAATTTCACATAGAAGAATCTCAATTAAAATCTATGTGAAACCTATGTTTCTACTGTTTCTATGTGGTTAAGATATAAGTTTTTTTACTTTTCATTTAAAGTTCAGATGGGGATTCATTTTTCAATTCCTCGAATTTGGCAGTCATGGTGGGATTTCCTTTTGTCAGTTTTTTGATAGTTAAATCTTCTGCTTTGATGTTGGCAAGGCGCAAGTTGTTTACTGAGGATAGCAGGGAATCTTTTGTTTTTTGCAGATGGTCGATGGTCTTATCTATTTCTTCAATTGCGGTTTTAAACTGGCGGCTTGCGAGGTCATAGTTCTTGGCAAATCCCACTTTAAAGGTGTTAATATTCTCTTCGAAATTGGTAATGTCGATGTTTTGATTTCTTACAACCGCAAGCTCGGCTTTGGCTTTCATCGAATTCATTGCAGCATTACGCAGAAGGGTAATAATTGGAATAAAAAACTGAGGTCGCACGACATACATCTTTTCATACTTGTGCGAAACATCCACTATGCCTGCATTATAAAGTTCGTTGTCGGCTTCCAAAAGGGTGACAAGCACAGCATATTCGCATTTCTTTTCAGTTCTATCTTTGTCTAACTCTCTGAAAAAATCTTCATTTCGTTTTTTGGTGGCAGTTTCGTCACCCTCATTTTTCATTTCGAACATGATGGAAATGATTTCGTTCCCGAAATCGTCCATTTCGCGATAAATGTAATCGCCTTTACTCCCTGATTTCGAATCGTTATCTTTTTCGAAATAGGCTTTTTGAAATGCCGTTGCCCTAATTTTATTGAATTCTATCTCACAATGTTGTTCGAGGGTTTCACCTAACATTTTGGTCGAAAGTTTGAGCTTCATATCCTTGCGAAAGGCAATTTCGTCGTCTTTCATCTTGATGATATCATCTTTTGTCTTCAGCTCTGTTGCATATTTTTCGCTCAGGGATTTTTCGAGTAATTGTTTCTCCGTTTCTTTAAGCTTCACACTGTTGGCTAAATCATCCCTTTCTTTGATGATTTTCTGGATTGCTTCACTTACCGAAAGTTTTTTTTCAATATCCGCACTGTCAAGTTTTGCTTTCATTGCGGCCAGCTGGCTGTCTTTTTCCGACAGTTGTTCCGATAGTTTGCGCTCGTTGTTGGCTTTTAGTTGCATGATTTCTTTATCCTTATTGGCAAGTTCGGCTTGCAGCGAGTTTTTAAGGTTTGCCTCGGCAAGTTTCACGGCATTTACTTTTTCTTTTTCGGCAAGGTTTAAACGGTTTTGCAATTCTTCTTCAAATTTATGGTCTCTCACTTGTTTAAGAATATCGGCAAAACCTGCTTCATCTACTTTAAAAACCTTTTGGCAATTTGGGCATACAATTTCGTTCATGTGATTGGGGTTATGGTTGTTTTATTGGGGGTTGTTTTTGTTATAAAGTGGGTAATTGAAAATTATTTGGTGCTTAGAGCGGAATTGGGAGTTTTGCTCAACGAAGATTTGGCGCTTAGCTGGGCTTTTCTCTTCTTTTTATATCTTCCAATTTAGAATCTTTGTCTGTGGCGGATTCTTTTCTGTAATTTAACAATCTTGTCATAGAAGCTAATTCACCTTCATAAAATTCAGTAGCAGAGCTATAACCAATTTTTTTATAATGACTGTTCCAATATTTATTATCGTCATTGTCGTATTTTGAAAAACGAACAGCTTCTTTCATGTCAGCGATACTACATCAAAATCATAAATAGATTCTTTAATATAGCTACGCATAAAATAATTATTTGCAATTCCTTTTTGGGGTTTTCCTGATATAGCTTTATTATAATCTTCAAGAGCTTCAAAATAAAACCCCAAATCATTGAGAATACTCCCTCGCATGGAAAATATTTCGGGTTCTTCTTCAAAACCTTTTTCTATGGCTTTATCGAAAAGCTTGAGTGCTTCTAATGCTTTGTTTTTTTTTAATTCAAGTGGCTCATAGGGAAGTACTTCATTACTGAGTAATTTAGAGAATTGTTCATCAGGCAGAATAGAATCTTTCCACAATTTTTCTCCCGCTAAATATGCATTACAAGCCTCAATAGAATCAAGGTCTGCCTGACTAATTGTTTTTCTACGAAATAATTTTGTAAACCAATTCATGATTTTAAGATTCCCATTTTTTTTAAATTAACCATTACTGTGCCGGTTGTCCGCATTATTATAGTTGATAGAATTTTGCTTAACTTTGATATGCCGCTTAGCTACGAATTAATTAAAGCCATTTGCATATTATTCATATAATTTCTTCATAACAAGGTCTCTGTTTTTTACAGCGGTAATATTATGCGGATTAATTTCTATTGATTTTTCAAAACCCAAAATTACAAAATTATCTTCAAACAAAAGAAAAATCACTGGAATATTTCAAAGAAAGGAGATAATTGCAAATTATCCGATATTCAGAGCTGAATTACAAATTCCATTCAACAATCATTAGCCGCCCTGCTGAGATTAAACTTTTATAGATAATGCCGCCTGAGGCGATAACTCATGCGAACTTCAGCCTTCGGCAAACGGGGGATATTGCAATAAGCTGCTAAACAGCATTTTTTATTAGACAATGCTTATTTTAATAAAAAAAGCATTATTTTAGCAAAACAGGCACTTTTTTAATAAGTCAGGCACTTTTTTGCTAAGACAGACACTTTTTTAATAAGTCAGGCACTTTTTTGCTAAGTCAGACACTTTTTTAATAAGTCAGGCACTTTTTTGCTAAAACAGGCACTTTTTTAATAAGTCAGGCACTTTTTTGCTAAAACAGACACTTTTTTAATAAGACAAGCACTTTTTTGCTAAAACAGCACCTTTGGTAGCTTCGGGGTGGCGAACCTAGGCGGAATTTCTCCTCCTAGCACCCTCAAAAACTTATCCCTTAAATCCCCTTCTTTTCCTTGTTTTCTGCCAAACCATATACTCGTCCTTCTTTCCAAAGCCAATCCATCAGGGCATGAAATACCACCCCATTCCAATCGTGTATGAGTCTCAGGCTGCTGCCTATGCGTTTCTTTTCGTTAGAATAGACCCTGACAAATCCTTTATCGACCACCTTCAGGGTTTTTTCCCAGGGAACAAAATAGTTCTTCTTCACAAACCAACCTTTACGGAAATTAAACCCTAAGGGGGTAGTTTCAATATTTTTCAATGTAAAACTGCCTCCCTGTTTGAGGGTTTCGTAAAACTCGGTCACCAATCGGCTGGTTACAGCATACCAAAGTGCATCAACAATGTTGTCATATTTGTTTTCAATTTCCTCCTTTTTCAGACCGAGCATCGAAACAAATGTGATGTTGAGTTTAATCCCATTCACATCTTTAAGTCCCACCACATAAGAAGTGTTTGCCTTAATTCCGTTCACAAAGTTGACCAGAACTCCATAGCGCACCGCAGCTACATCCTTAAAAAACATACTCTTCCCATCATATTCTATATAGGATTTATGAATGCGAAGTAAACGTTTTTTAGGGTAAAGGGTGGAACGCCGAAGCTCCAACTGAAGCTCGTAATTATCGGCAGATAGGGTAGTATTATCCATTAAATTTGAGTTAGAGTCTTCTCCGAAAATTTCTTATTCGGGATAAAAAAACAGTGCCACTGATGGCTCAAATGATCAAACCTTCCCGGATTTAACATCTGCGAATCTGTAGCTCTTTTTTTGTTTATCTTGATTTCAGAGTAGGCTATATTTTAAAATTGATTTCAGTTTACAAAAATAAAAAAAAGCCTGACATAGCCAGGCTTTTCTATAATAAAATAAAAAATAAATTGCTATTTAAGAATTACTTTTTTAGTAATCACATTATTGCCTTGTTCAATACGAAGCATATAGATGCCCGAAGGATTGTTGGTCAAATTAACCGCAGTCTTGGTATTGTTTAATTTTACTGATTTAACCACTTCACCTAATAAATTATAGAAATTAGCAACAGCAGGAGCATTTTTGGCTAATTCGATGTTCACAAGTCCGTTTGAAGGATTTGGGAAAACTTTAACGTCAGCACTACCTACTTCATTAATTCCGGTTACTTCTTCGATATTCCAACCAATATCAACACCACCATCAGAAATAGGATACATAATGTTGTTCATCAAAGCAGTTGAACCGCCTGAATAAGAAACATAACGGCCATTGGTAGTAATCATATAAGTAAGGTTATGACCAAAAGGATCATAGAAAATATTTGCTGAAGGACTAGCATCTTCTGAATACCAACCGAAAGTAAATGAATTGATGTGTGAAGTTTCAGTACCACCATAGGTTTTGATTGTATCACCAAAAGCATTAGTTGATCCGGGAACAAAAGCCAATGATAATGCAGTAATATGGTTAGCAGGAATAGTTAAACCCACAGGAATCGCAATATATTTGCCATAAGCCATTGTTGTATCAGTGATAGGGAGAACATATTTTTTGATAGTTTTTGCAGGTTCAGTTAATTTTGCATAATAACCGAATCGTGCTGCATTTCCATGCATTAAAGGATCCTGGAACCATAATGTATCAGGTGAGCCGGGGATATAAACTTGATCAAATGTTGAGTTAGAAGAAGTAGTAACTGCATTATGAGCGAACTCTAAAATCAGAGTATCAGTAGCTGCGGTACGTTTCATATACCATCCTAAGATACAAATTGAGTCGATGTAATAAGATTTTCCGGCTGCTAATAAAGGAGTCGTAAAAGCAGGATCAAAAACAGCAGAATAAGGGTCAAAAACCTGACCAACAGCCATAGTCCAATTGTAGTTAACACCTGCGGTTCCTGAACTAACAGTAACTACAGTAGAGTCTTGAAATAATACATTTGAATAATAAGTAGCACCAGTGCTGCTAACGATAGAATAAACTGCATCAGCAGGGTAAACCCATCCTAAATCATTATTTTTGGCTGATTTAATGTGTTGGATTTGCGACATGTTGATTCTTTCTCCTGTTTGTTTTTTAACAGGTTGGATTTGCTGGGCGTTTAAGCTTAGAAATAAGCCCGCAAAAAGCATTAAAAGGGTAATTTTTTTCATTTTTTTGATTTTATTGATTATTAATTGTTATTAGTTATTTACCATTGCAAAGATAGTTGTTTTCTTGATATATTTTGAATTTTCAAGAATTTTCTTTTTTAAAAAAAGTTAATTTACTGTGAAAGGCCTATTTTCCCATGTTTAGCTGGTGACCCATAAGGGTTTGCTTCGTTTTAAGGTAGTTGAAATTATGCTTGTTTGGTTCAATAATTAGGGGAATATTTTCGATAATTTCGATACCATATCCCATTAAACCGGCTTTTTTTACCGGATTATTACTGATCAATCTTATTTTAACCGCATTCAAATCTCTTAAAATTTGCGCACCTATCCCATAATCGCGTTCATCGGGTTTAAAGCCTAATTCGATATTAGCTTCAATGGTGTTTTTACCCTGTTCCTGCAAATGGTAGGCTTTAAGTTTATTGAGTAAACCAATTCCTCTTCCTTCCTGATTCATGTATAAAATGATTCCTTTTCCTTCTTCTTCAATCATTTTCATCGATTCGTGCAACTGATCGCCACAATCGCATTTGGAAGAACCAAAGATATCCCCTGTAACACAAGACGAATGAACTCTGACCAAAATAGGCTCATCAGTTTTCCATTCTCCTTTAGCTAATGCAAGATGAAGGAGATTATTATTTGTTTGCCTGTAAGCAGTGAGTTTAAAATCGCCCCATTGTGTGGGCAGATTAACAGTTGATTCCTTGCAAATCAAACTTTCATTACGAATACGATAAGCAATAAGATCAGCAATGCTGGCAATTTTGAAACCAAATTTTTCTGCAATTACAAACAAATCGGGTAGTCGGGCCATGGTGCCATCTTCATTCATGATTTCTACTAAAACACCGGCAGGAAATCTACCAGCCAATCGTGTCAAATCAATGGCAGCTTCAGTATGTCCAGTGCGTTGTAATACGCCTGATTTTTTAGCCTTTAAAGGGAAAATATGTCCAGGTCTTCCCAAATCAGAAGGAAGGGTCTTCGAATTAGCAAGTGCTTGAATGGTTTTCGAACGATCGCTTGCCGAAATTCCAGTTGTGCAGCCATCGCCGAGTAAATCAACAGAAACGGTGAACTGGGTTTCGTGTGATGAAGTATTGAATGGAACCATCAGATTAAGTTCTAATTCTTCACATCTTTCTTCCGTCAGCGCAACACAAATCAATCCTCTGCCATGCTTGGTCATGAAATTAATAATTTCGGGTGTGATGGTTTCTGCAGGAGTAATAAAATCACCTTCGTTTTCACGGTCTTCATCATCAACAACTATTATCATTTTCCCTTTTCGGAAATCTTCTATAGCTTCTTCAATCGAGTTTAATTTGTTTTTCATGTAGTTTGATTAACTATTGGCTGCAAAATTAGTCATTTATAATTAATCTGTACGATTTGAAAAAATAAATCATTTCAATTCGTAATTTTCCTGCAAATAATTCTTTTAAACTAAACTAATAATATTACTTTTGTAGGTAGAAAATTTCTACTCAAATACGTACTTTCCAATGAAATTCAATCCTGAAAAGCTCAAAATAAAAGACCAAAGAATGGTTCCGTTTATCGATGCCGATGAAATATGGAATATCATTCATGCTAACCCTTCTGACCCAAAAAGAGTATCTGAAATTATTGCTAAATCGCTCAATAAACAACGATTGACACTTGCCGAAACTGCTGTTTTGGTTAATACAACTGACCCTGAACTGGTTGAAATGATAAAAGACGGGGCAAGACAGCTTAAAGAAAAAGTGTATGGAAATCGAATAGTGTTGTTTGCCCCTTTATATGTTGGAAACAACTGCACCAATAATTGTCAGTATTGTGGTTTTCGCACATCTAATAAAGAAACCATCAGGAAAACTTTATCAGATGAAGAGTTAATAAATGACGTGATTTCTTTAGAAGAAACCGGTCAGAAAAGATTGATTTTAGTGTATGGCGAACATCCCAGTTATACTCCTGAATTTATTGCTCATACAGTGAAACTTGTATATGGTGTTAAAAAAGATCACGGTGAAATCAGACGTGTGAATGTGAATGCCGCACCTTTGGATATTGATGGATTTAGAATCGTAAAAGATGCCGGAATTGGAACCTATCAGGTGTTTCAGGAAACTTATCATCCCGAAACTTATGCGAAGGTACATTTAGGAGGAGCCAAACGCAATTTTGATTGGCGACTAACTGCCTTTGATCGTGCTCAGGAAGCGGGGGTTGATGATGTGGGATTAGGTGTGCTTTTCGGATTATATGACTGGCGTTATGAAGTATTGGGAATAATTCGTCACACCAATCATCTTGAAGCCTGTTACAATATTGGGCCTCATACCATATCATTTCCCCGCATCCAAAATGCTTCTATGCTGAATGTTGATCAATCCCATTTTGTGAACGATGATGATTTTGTAAAACTTGTGGCTATATTCCGTTTGGCTGTACCTTACACTGGTTTGATATTAACAGCTCGCGAATCAGCCGAAGTCCGAAGAGAAATTATGCGTTTTGGTGTCTCACAGATTGATGGAGGTACTAAAATCGAATTGGGTGGTTATTCGGATAAAGATTCAGAAAACCAAAATCTTAATAAGGAACAGTTTCAGATTAATGATTCCAGGTCATTAAATGAAATTATTGATGAACTTCTGAGTAATAACTATCTACCTTCATTTTGTACCGCTTGTTATCGTAAAGGAAGAACCGGTGAGCATTTTATGGAGTTTTCTGTGCCCGGATTTATTAAACGATTCTGTTCACCAAATGCCATATTGACATTGGTGGAGTATTTAGAAGATTATGCTCCGGAAGAAACAAAAAAACAAGGTTATTTAGTAGTTGAATCTAATATTAAAGAACTCGCGAATCATTACGATATGGCTGAATTAACAGAAAGAATTAAAAGAATAAAAGCCGGCGAACGAGACTTATATTTTTAAGAAACTAATACACATTATATTATTATGAAAGAAACCCGAATTATAGGATTGCTAATAAACGACAGAGTGAAGGAAGCCGGTTTAGTGCAAACAATTTTAAGTAAAAACTCTCATCTTATTAAATCAAGATTGGGATTTCATGAGGTATCGGAGGATATCTGTAGTAGGAGTGGAGTCATTATTTTGCAACTTACCGGTGATGTTTGGCAATGGGAAGTTCTAGAAAATGAATTGTCATCCATTGCCGGAATTGAGATACAAAAAATGAGTTTTATCCTTTAAATCAAATTAATACTAATATGAAAAGAAAGATTATTTTAGGAATATATTTTGATCAAAAAACAAAAGACACACTTTTGGTGCAGAATATTCTTACAAAGTTTGGTTGTTCGGTAAGAACCCGACTGGGCCTACATGATATGGATGAAGAAAATAACGATTTTTCATTAATCTTATTGGAGCTCACAGGGGATATGAATGAATGTATGAAACTTGAAAATGAATTGTTGAAAATTGAAGGACTTAAAGTTCAAAAAATGTTGTTCTGATGAATAACTTTATGAATGGAGCTTTATGAATTGGGATTCATACATAAAAGGGTTTAAGGATTTTCTAAAACTTGAGAAATCTCTATCAAAAAACACTATCGAAGCCTATTTGCATGATGTTCAAAAATTCATGACTTATCTTGAGGAAAAACATCTTGATTTATCTCCAAAACAGCTTAATATCAAACATATTGAAGATTTTATTCCATGGATTTACGAAAATGGGTTGCATGAAAGAAGTCACACGCGAATATTATCAGGCATTAAAGCTTTTTTTAAGTATTTGGTCTATGAAGATATCATTCCAGGTAGTCCTGCAGAGTTAATTGAATCTCCAAGACTTACACGGAAACTTCCTGATACTTTAAATATTCAGGAAATTGATAATATCATCCGTGCAATCGATCTCAGCAAACCCGAAGGGGTTCGCAATAAAGCGATTATTGAAACCTTATATGGCTGTGGTTTGCGTGTATCCGAACTAGTTGAGCTTAGAATTTCTATGATATATTTTAAGGATGAATTTGTGCGGATTATTGGCAAAGGTGATAAAGAAAGGTTGGTTCCTATTGGGAGTGTTGCAATAAAATATATCCGCATCTATATGGAGACGATTCGTTGCATGCATTCAATTTTTAAAGGAAATGAAGATATTTTGTTTCTGAACAGGTCAGGAAAAAAAATGTCAAGAGTGATGGTGTTTATGATTGTTAAACAATTATGTGAAAAAGCAGGCATTAAGAAAACTATAAGCCCACATACATTTCGACATTCTTTTGCGACACATTTAATAGAAGGAGGGGCTGATTTAAGAGCTGTTCAGGAAATGTTGGGGCACGAATCTATCACTACCACTGAAATATATACACACTTAGACCGTACATATTTAAGAGAAGCAATAATTCAATTTCACCCAAGAGGAAATATTTAGTAATTTTGCTTCTCTTATTTTTAAAATTTTAAATCTTAAATTATCTAAATGAAAAAGCTTAGAATCTTAGTCCTTATATTTATAGTATTTACCTTTAGCCATTGCAATATTGGCGAACAGTTAAGTCAGATGGCAAATTTCACAAAATGTCAGTTTAGAATTGGCACCGTGAATAATATTACGCTAGCTGGAGTAAACGTTCAGAAAATACAGAACTATAATCAGATTAATACAATGGATGTAATTAAATATTGATTATGCACAATTATACCAGAGCGACATACTTTGGCGTGCTCAATGTT
>JBAWXL010000159.1:0-10953 GCA_037144095.1 Bacteroidota bacterium | reverse complement strand
AAAAGTTTCATATTACTGCTAAGAAGAGTATTCAATATGTCCACCTTGAAAAAATATTTGAGACAATCATTGATTATCAATGTGGCGAGTAAAAACCAAGAAACACATTCTATTAAAAGTATGGAAAGCGGTTTGAATATGGTCAATGGCATGCGTAATATGAAAAGGAGCAAATAGAAACAACCGACAAAAAATCTAAAATAAATTTCAAAGGTTTAAAAAACGTTGATGATTTGAATGCGTTTTTACATCAGTTTTGGGTTGAAATGGATGAAGCTAACAAGCAAGCCAACGTGTATTGCGAATTGGTGTATGATGAAGATGAGGAACATAATAGCAGGAACAAGCTATATAATGAAGTTGATGAAATGATAGAAGAATTAACTCATAATTGGTCTAAATATACGCTTAATTCGAGTTTTCTTGATGATGATTTTCAGGATTTTTTGGGTTTTTGGTCAAAAGAAAGGAAAGTAGCTGAGAAAGCTTGGGATGAATATATTGCGAGAGACCATGCGTTTTCGAATGCTTATGACGCATTGATAGAATTTTTGGAAGAAAGATTTCATTCAAAAAAAAGGGAAGAAGAACCCGCTGCTGAGCCGGTTTGGGAAGTTGACGATTTGCGGGCAGAAACCATTCAACGCTACGAATCGGGCATCGGGAGTCCTTTTTTCGATATTGATGATTGGCATATCATTATGGATAATTATCAACATAAATTTGATGAAGAAAATAAAGCCAAAGCGCTCGAAAAAGCTTTTATGCAGCATCCCGAAAATCCTACGCTCTTGCTGCGAAAAGCGCAGGAAGAGATGGGAAAACATAACTATAAAAATGCCCTCGATTGGGTGAGTAAAGCTGAAAAAACCGGACCTCCTTATCATCCGAATTTTTATATGATTAAAGCCAACCTGCTGTGCCAAATGCACGCACCCGATCAGGCTATACCTTTATATAATAAACTCATTAACGCTGAAGGAATGGGCTTGGAGTGGTTTCACGAAAACGCACTCCTGAGGTTGATTGATATTTATTCTAAACAAAATAATCTTTCAGAATGCATACGCTTGAGCAAAGAGTTGCTTGATATGGACCCCGATGATACCTATAATATCAACAGGCTTTGCGAGTTTTATCGCCAGGCAGGGATGTTTAAAGAAACCGAAGAATTGGCCAACAGGCATCTTGAACAGCAGCCCGAATGCGCCCTTTGTCTGGCGCAACTTGCCTATCTTAAGAAAGAAGAAAAGGATTTTTATAAAGCCATAAAGCTATTCAAAGAAGCTTATGCAATTGATGAGGAAGAGAATTATAGTTATTTGTATGAAGCAGGAAAAGTGTATCAGGAGCTGAAGCATTATGCTGATGCAATTGGTTGTTTCGAAAGATGCGTGTTTCACTATCATTTTGGAATTGAATATCATATCGCTGCGGCAGCATGCTATAAAGCGCTCAATATGCCTTATGCGGCTGAATATCACCAGAGCAAGATAATTGAGTTGCAGCCCGAACGAACCAATGCTTCATTAAAACGAGAGCAATCGGAAAATTAATTTTTTAAAATCGAAAATATTTAAAAACAACAATTACGCTGTTTGAATTATTAAATAAATATAGATGATTTTATTAATATGTCATTGACATATATATTCAATCTACTGTATTTATATATAAGTCATGGTCATTTATATCATAACATTAGATTTTATTTATAGTTTATCGACAATTATAATTATTCAGATGATTTATTTTAATTCTCATAGAGATAAGGATTTAATCATATGAATTTATTTAATAGTCATTGACATTAAAATCAATACTACCATACTTATTCGATTTTATACTTATGTTTTCAAGAAAATTAAATTATGCTTTAGAATTATCAGATAAAAAAATGTTTCACATCTTAAAATTGTTTTATAATTTTGCGCAGCAATAATATTGAAAGAGATGAATTCAAAAATAAATTAAAATGAAAAGCGATTGGAGTTATTTGGTCAATCCTATTCTGAATGCCACTAAAGGTAATTATGCTAAGGCTTTACGAATTTCGATTTATCACTATAGTGCTTTGTATGCAAGAAGAAATATTCCTTTTTTCCTTGCGCTTTACAATCTTTACAGCCCCTTGCATCTGACTTACGTAAACGCTTATGAAGAATGGATGGCAGAAGTAAACATGAAAGAAGGAAATACACTTAGGCTGAAACAATTGCTTGTTTTACTCAGAAGTAATAAAATAAAAGCCTGGGATATAAGCATTCAAAATATATATGATAATACAACTAAAAAATATAAATCCTTATTACCCAACAAAAGGAAACCATTTCAAAAAGGCAAACAGCTACTTCGTATCGAAGAGGTTAAAATACTAAGCAAATCCATAGGGAATGATGCACTATTAGCTGAAGTTAAAGCAGATATTGATTTAACTTATGAGCAATTGAAAGCAGCCGCTTCAGCACAAAAAAGCAGCAAAACAAACACTTTTTCAAAGAAAAAAGCTCTTGAAACAGCTCGTGTTGCCATGTGTACGATGCAATATGCCAATTTGGGCGCTTTGATTCAACAGATGCCTTCAAAGCCAAGGCAAATTGCTGCTTACTTCGATCTTAAAGCCATTCGGAAACATCATCAGGTGCTCGTCAAAGGGCATGTGAAACCTCTTGTTGCTAAATTTATCAGAAAACATACATTTGGAATTCGTGATCAAATAAAAATTAGCAATATAGGTAAAAACGAATTGCAATTTTATCTTGCACAATTTAAAGGAAACAAACCTCCAACGCCTTGTCTTAATGTGGCGCCCGGCACCATTTTCGTAGGACTTGCTTCAATTCTTGGCGATCTTTCTAATAAGATTCTCATGCTGCATAACCCACACGATGTGGAAGGCAAATATATAATCGAATTTCTATAACAGGCTATTTGGCTGAAGACTTTTTAGGCTGAAGGTAGCAGCTGAAAAAACCTATCCCCTATCTCAACTCTTTCACCAATATCTTAGCTTCCATCATATCGAGCATGGCATATTTTACGCCTTCTCTGCCCAATCCTGAATCTTTAATTCCTCCATAGGGCATGTGATCAACACGGAAAGTAGGCACTTCGTTTATCATCACCCCCCCCACTTCGAGTTCGGCAAAAGCAAGATTCATTTCGTGCAGACTGTCGGTGAAAACCCCTGCCTGCAAACCGTATCGGCTATTATTTATTTGTTGTATGGCCGAATTAAAATCATCGTAAGGCTCTAATACAACCACGGGGCCAAATATTTCCATGGCGCACACCTTCATCTCCGATTTCGTTTGCGTCAACACAGTGGGTTCAAAAAAGGTGGCATTTCTTTTTCCGCCACATAGGAGTTTCGCCCCTGAGTTTATGGCTTCATTCACCCATTCTTCCACCCTGATGGCATTGTCTTCATCAATCATAGCCGAAATATCAGTCAAAGGATCGAGAGGATGTCCCATCTTCATTTGCTGTGCTTTTTCGACAAAAGCATTGGCGAAAGCATCAAATATACTTGTGTGAATAAAGATACGCTGGGTGTGGATGCACACCTGCCCGGAATAAGAAAATCCACCTGAAACGCATTTGTTCACTGCCGTTTGAAGGTTGGCAGAAGGGGCAACAATCACTCCGGCATTTCCGCCTAATTCCAATACCACCTTTTTCTTTCCGGCATCGGTTTTCATCTTCCAACCTACTTCGGGAGAGCCTGTAAAAGAGAGTAATTTAAATCGAGGGTCTGTTACTAATAAATTGCCTGTTTGTCGATTCATAGGTAAAATGGAAACGGCACCCTTTGGGAGAGCAGTTTTATCGATAATTCGAGCCAATTCGAGGGTAGAAAGCGGCGTGGAAGTAGCGGGTTTTAAAATGATAGGGCAACCTGCAGCAATGGCAGGGGCAATTTTATGCACCGCAAGATTCAATGGAAAATTGAATGGGGCAATTCCGGCGACCAAACCCACTGGGAAATACTTCACAATTCCTTCTTTGCCGGCAGCAACACTGGTCCAATCAATTTGCATGACTTCTCCGGCAATTCTTTTCGATTCCTCGGCTGCCACAATAAAAGTCTGCAAAGCCCTTTCAATTTCGCCCAATGCTAACTTTATAGGTTTGCCTGATTCGCTGCTTAAGATTTCTCCTAAATATTGCTTTTCGGCTTTAATACTATACGCGATTTCCATAAGAATCTCATACTTCAAAAAGGAAGGCATGTTTTTCAGTTCCGATTCCAACGACAATGCTTTTATCACTGAATTTTCAAATTCATCTTTTCCTGCGAAATAAGAAGTGGCAATTATTTCGGATGTTGCAGGATTAATAATTGAGAAGGATTCGGATGTTTCAACAAATCGTCCTGCTGAATAAATTGAATAGTTCTTCATGGGTTGTTTTCTTTGAATTTGAGACTTGAAATTTTGATCTTGAGACTTACTTTATCTTTGAAGTTAGGTTATTAGCAAGCCCTTCCCAACCAGTGATTTCGAGCTTGACTTTACCCACCACGACTTCTGATTCTGCCAATAGAGGAATGTGATTTTTATCATCACTAATCCAGATAAACATTGGGTACTCGTTACTAAAGGTGGAACCTGTTGCTACTTTAGGGCTAATTTTAATGGCATTGAAAATACCCACACTGGTTGCAACAACTTCTTTTCCCAAATATACGATTTTGGAATGATAGGTAGAGTCGTCGAGGAAGAAATCGAACACCACTTCATCGCCTTTTTTAAAGTTTTTTACATCAATATTTCTTGCCCAATAATAAGAAGAAACAATATCCTGCACATTTACAGGTACCGACTTAGTCGCTTTCCTGCTTACGGCAAGGTTCTTGAAATTATTAAATGTAACATCATCGTCTTTCTTATAACCGCCTTCACGAGTGCGACGAATAAATAACCAGGGGAATAAACCATCTTCATCTATATAGGTTTCAAACTTATCCACCACTTTGAAAAAGAAATTAAAAGCACCCGTTGAGTGACCTTCTCCTTTTACGTGATAGGTATTGCGACCTCCAATTTTCTTTACTTCTTTATCTACTTCCAAACTGGCAGCACCTGCATTCACTTGCCCGGTAAGAGCCGATTCGTAATAAGCCCTGAAAGTAAGCTTTTCGCCTCTAACAAAAGCATCGTTTTTCATTTTTCTAAAATCCTGAGCAGAACCTTCCAATGTTTGAACCATGAGTCCGATGAACATTATCAACATGAGCTTTTTCATTTCTGTGAGTTTTTTGATTTGATTATAGAATAAACAAATAGTGTTCCAAACTAAATACGGAATTAGAATTACAAACTAAACCACTACCAATCAGATAATATTATTTATATAACAATATTGATGATTTTAGATTTGATGATGATGATTTTCTTTGGGGTTTGTCCGTTCAACCATTTCTGAAGGTCTTCATTACTTAATAATTGTTTCTCCATTTCGGCAGTTTCCATATCAACAGGGAAGCTTATTTTGGAACGTAACTTTCCATTAATTGAAACAGGATAAGTGAAAGCACTTTCCACTAAATATCCTTCATTAAATTCAGGAAATGTAGCATAACTTATGCTGTCGGTATTCCCTAACAACGACCATAACTCTTCAGCAATGTGAGGTGCAAAAGGAGAAATCAGAATACAAAGGGGTTGAAGAATGGCTCTCTTGTTACACTTTAAATCATTGAGCTCATTCACACAAATCATAAAGGTGCTCACCGCCGTGTTAAAGGATATACGTTCGATATCATCTTTAATTTTCTTAATGGTACGATGCAATACTTTTAATTCAGCATCAGAAGGGGTTTCTTCTGAAACAATAAATTGATTGGTTTCGTTATGATAGAGTTTCCAGAGTTTTCTCATAAAACGAAATACGCCTTCTATCCCGTGAGTGTTCCAAGGTTTATGTTGTTCGAGGGGACCTAGAAACATTTCGTAGAGACGCAAGGTGTCGGCACCATATTTCACTACCAAATCATCAGGATTCTGCACATTATGCAAAGACTTTGACATCTTTTCTACTTCCCAGCCACAGATGTATTTGCCATTTTCTAATTCAAACTTAGCATCCGAATAATCGCTTTGCCAATTGCGGAAAGCGTCTATATCAAGTTCATCATTTGAAACCAAATTTACATCCACATGTATCGCTGTAGTTTCATATTTATCAATTAATCCTTTCGACACAAAGGTGTTGGTGTTCTTAATTCGATAAACAAAATTGGAACGACCTTGTATCATCCCCTGGTTTATCAACTTCTTAAAGGGTTCGTCTTTTGGGGTCAAACCTAAATCGAAAAGGAACTTATTCCAGAAACGGGAATAGATAAGATGTCCGGTTGCATGTTCGGCTCCGCCAATATATAAATCCACTTGTTGCCAGTAATTCACTGCATCTTTTGAGAAATATTCCTGCTCATTATGTGGATCCATATACCTGAAATAATAGGCACTTGAACCGGCAAAGCCTGGCATGGTATTGCATTCTAAAGGATATCCTTCGTCGGTGTTCCAGTTGTGGGCGCGGGCTAAAGGAGGTTCACCTGATTCAGTAGGCAAATAGGCATCAACATCGGGAAGTTTAAGGGGAAGTTCAGATACATTGAGGGGATAAGGAATGCCTTCTTTGTAATACATTGGAAAGGGTTCGCCCCAATAGCGCTGACGGCTAAAGATGGCATCGCGTAAACGGAATTTTATTTTCATTTTCCCGATTCCCATTTCTTCTGCTTTCTGAATCACCACTCCTATTGCTTTCTCTGCCACCATCCCATTAATAAAATCGGAATGTATGCATATCCCTGCTTTTGATTCAAAGGCTTCGATGTTGGGGTCGCCACCTGAAATAACTTCTCTTTTGGTCAAGCCGAAATGATTGGCAAAAGCCCAATCGCGGCTATCGTGAGCGGGAACAGCCATCACAGCACCGGTTCCATAACTAGCCAATACATAGTCACCAATCCATATCTGAATTTCTTCATTATTGAAAGGATTAATGGCATAAGCCCCTGTGAAAACCCCTGAAATCTTCTTCACATCTGCCATACGTTCGCGGTCGGAACGGTTTTTGGAGTCAATAACATATTGCTTTACGGCTTCCATTTGTTCTGGGGTGGTGATTTCAAATACATCTTCATGCTCAGGAGCCAAGGTCATATATGTTACTCCAAAGATGGTATCGGGACGGGTGGTAAAGACTTCTATTTTCTTATCGTGACCTTTAACTTTAAACTTAAGCACTACACCTTCTGACTTGCCAATCCAGTTTCGCTGAATTTCTTTAATAGAGTCTGTCCAATCTAGGTTGTCAAGCCCATTTAACAATCTATCAGCATATGCCGTTATACGAAGTAACCATTGTTTCATGGTTTTTCTTTCAACAGGATGGCCACCTCGAACAGATAAGCCCTCGCTCACTTCATCATTAGCTAAAACGGTACCTAATGCAGGGCACCAGTTCACCATAGTGTCGGCAAGATAGGCTAAGCGATAATTCATCAACAAATCCTGTTGCTGTTTTTCGTTAAAAGCATTCCATTCTGTAGCAGTGAACACATCAGTTGGATTGCAAGCCGCATTAACTGCAGCATTTCCTTGTTTAGAAAATTCATTAACCAATGCTTCTATAGATTCTGCCTTTTGCGTTTTGTTGTTATACCACGATTGGAAGAGTTGGATAAAGGTCCATTGAGTCCATTTGTAATAAGATGGTTCGCAAGTGCGCACTTCGCGGTCCCAATCGAAGGAAAAACCGAGCTTGTCGAGCTGTTCTCTGTATCTTAAGATGTTCTTTTCGGTAGTAATGGCAGGGTGTTGCCCCGTTTGTATTGCATATTGTTCGGCAGGTAAGCCATAGGCATCATATCCCATGGGATGCAGGACATTGAAACCATTTAATCTTTTATAACGGGCATAAATGTCGGAAGCAATATATCCCAATGGATGCCCAACATGCAAGCCCGCTCCCGAAGGATAAGGGAACATATCCAATACATAATACTTGGGTTTGGCTGAATTGTTTTCTGCTTTAAATACTTTATGCCGGCTCCAATACTGACGCCATTTGGGTTCTATTTCGTTGAAATTATAATCCATTAATTCTTTGTTTTTCTAATCTTTAAAATTCTTTTCTTTATCCTTGTTGGTTTGTGTACTTCATTGTCTCTTCGCTCAGATATACCAGTTCAATACCGGCATGTTTGAAGAATTCTTCTGATTCCTGACCTGCGTGATATTTCTTTTCACAAACTACTCTTACGATTCCACAGTTGATAATCATCATAGCACAGGTGCGGCATGGAGTCATGCGGCAATAGAGTGTCGCTCCCTGTAATGAAATCCCTAAGCGTGCGGCCTGACAAATGGCATTCTGTTCGGCATGCACGGTGCGAACGCAATGATTGGTTATGCTTCCGTCTTCGTGTATCATCTTTTTCATGTGATGACCTGCCTCATCGCAGTGGGGCAAACCTGCAGGGGAACCAACGTATCCTGAAACCAACAATTGTCGGTCGCGAGCTACAACGCAGCCGCTTCTACCACGGTCGCAGGTGGCTCTTTTTGATACAGTGTTGGCTATTTCCATAAAATATTCATCCCAACTGGGACGAACATAGGCTTGTGTATTTTCTTCCATATTGTTTGTTTATTTATCGCCGAATTGCATCAGATATGCTTTAATAAATTCATTTAATTCACCATCCATTATGGCTTGCACGTTAGAAGTTTCATACTGAGTGCGCACATCTTTCACCATTTTATAAGGATGCATCACATAGTTGCGGATTTGCGAGCCCCATTCGATGCGTTTTTTCGAAGCTTCTATGGCATCTATCTTTTCGCGCTTACTTCTTATCTCAATTTCATAGAGTTGCGACTTCAGCATCTTAATTGCCTTATCTTTATTTTGAAGTTGCGAACGGGTTTCCTGACATTCGATAACAATGCCCGAAGGACTATGCCTTAAGCGAACAGCCGTTTCCACTTTATTCACATTTTGTCCTCCTGGACCTCCTGAACGGAAGGTGTCCCAGGTGATTTCTGCAGGATTTATATCTATCACAATATTATCGTCGATAATAGGATAGGCATAAACCGAAGCAAAAGAAGTATGGCGTTTGTTTGCCGAATCGAAAGGCGACAGACGCACCAGGCGATGCACCCCATTTTCCCCTTTAAGATAACCATACGCATATTCTCCTTCAATTTCGATAGAAACGGATTTAATTCCGGCAACATCGCCATCAATCTGGTCGAGCATTTTCACCTTGTAATTGTTCCGTTCGCCCCAACGCACATACATGCGCAATAGCATTTCAGCCCAATCCTGACTTTCTGTTCCACCAGCTCCCGAATTAATCTCGAGGATAGCTCCCAAATGATCTTCTTCGTTGCGCAGCATATTGCGAAATTCAAGAGCCTCAATCAAGTTGATACAATGTTGATATTCTTTTTCCACCTCCTCTTCGGTGGCATCTCCCGACTCCTGAAAATCTACCAATATGGACAGTTCTTCGATTGCAAGTATGGCTTGTTCGAAGCTAAGGGTCCAGTTTTTCTTTTCTTTTATTGATTTAAGAACAAGTTCGGCTTTCTTGGGATCATCCCAAAAGCCGTCGGTATTGGTAAGTTCTTCTTCTGCTTTTATGAGTTGATTCTTGCCATCAATGTCAAAGGAACCTCCTTAAATCATCTAACCTTTTTTCTAAGGGCTTGATTTGTTCTATGGTAATCATATAGTGTAATTTGCTGCAAAATTACCAAATCTTTTGGATTTTGCAGCATTAGGTGATAGGCCATGGGTTTTAGTGTTTGGTGTCAGTAAGAGTTTAAGGAAAGTTGTCCATGCATAAACAAGGTTGATTTTTTTGAATACTATTTTTATCTTTGTTTTTCTCAACTCTTTTTCAGAGCTTTTAGGTGGCACTTGTCAAATTAACTTCTGGTTAGGTATAAGTACAGATTTTCAACTTTTTTTCGAGCCCAAGGTGTTTTACGCAAAAAACCAAGGCTCGATTTAATACTTGGATTAGATTTAAAACAATTGAAATTGATTTGCGATGCCATATAATCCCATCCGTGATTTTCAACTAAATAATTGAGTATGTGTTCGAGAGTTACACCATGCAGGGGATTGTTTTTTTGTGTTTCCATGTTGTTTTGTTTGAAATTCATCAGTACAAATTTAAGAATTATTATTGAGTTACTTCTGAAAAATATGTTTCACTATTACAAACCTATTGTAACAAACTCAAATTTATTTTAATACATGTATTTTTTAAATTCTTTCTTTTATGACCGATAAATTCTTTCAGAAGGTATCTTTTAATTTGCTTTAATAGATTATTCTGAAATGTTTTTCAAAAAAATCTGATATTTTAACGTTCGTTAACTCAGTAAAAAATGTTTTGGCACGATTTATGGTTTTAATAGCCCGTAAAATTAACTTTAACAATTAACATCAAAAATTAAAAAAATGAAAAGAATCGCATTAGTATTAGGATTAGCAATGTTTTTAGGTGCAGCTATAGCTCAAGCTCCACAAACTGAAAAAAAACCAGCAACCAAAGTTGAAAAAAAGGAAGTGAAAAAGGAAGAAAAGAAAAAAGAAGAGGTGAAAAAAGTTGAACCAGTAAGTAAACCAGCCACCCATAAAGCAAAACATCCTAAAAAAGCTACCACAAAAAAAGTTGAAACCAAAACCGTTGCACCTGTTCCAACTAAATAGTAGTAGAAAAAAATATTTTTTAAAAAGCTGTCTCTCGAAAAGGGACAGCTTTTTTGTTCTATATTGAAAATGAAATCAATTTGATTGGTTCATATTCTAACAATTAAATCAAAAGTGCAACCTTTTTCCAGACTTTAACAATGTGTCATGCTAAAATTTATTCCAGCAATTTTCATCAAATAATATTTAGCTCAAAATAATACATGC
>JBAWXL010000158.1:0-11124 GCA_037144095.1 Bacteroidota bacterium | reverse complement strand
CACCAATCAGTGGGAACGTCCTATTTATTTTGTTTATCCGGGCAGCACTCGTTCAATAATGAGTATTGAGAAATATTGCTCGCTTGAGGGTTATTGCATGCGATTTTTACCTGTTCATGCACCAAATTATATTCAGGGATTGGGAGGAATCAATATGGATAAATCCTATGATTTATATATGAATAAGTTCCATTGGGGAAGAATAAACGAACCCGATGTTTTTGTGGACAAAGAAACCTATCATAATGCCGTTTCGTATCGAAATAAATTTGCTCTTCTTGCACAAACATTGATGCAGAATAACCGCAATGATTCTGCTTTAAAAATCCTAAACAAAAGCATCAAACTATTCCCTTCTGCTAAAATTCCTTACGATTTATATACGCTTGCTTATGTTCAAATGTATTTCAAATTAGGACAGAAGGAAAAAGCAACGAAATTGATGAACGAAATCAATCAGTATTATCTCGAAATTCTCACTTATTACGAATCGTTTAAGGGGAATTATGCCGCTTGTGTAGAACAAGAGAAAAATCAAGCCGTTCAGATACTGCAGAGTATTAAAAGACTAAAACAAGACTTTAATCAACAATAGACTTTTTAGCGTATAGAACAAAATATAAAACCTAACAAATCTTACAAAAAAACTAAGACTCAAAATGAATCTAAAATTTCTTATCATTACATATTTCATCTTCAATTCATTTGTTTTGATGGCTCAAACTGATAGTTCCCGCCAAAGCCAGCCATGCAACAAAGAAATCGTTGCTAAAAGAGTGAAAGAATTGATTTATGAATATGTAAATAATGATAATCCCGGAATTATCAATCCCGACCTGACTTTTAAAAAACATAGTGGAGCAGTTATAAATGAATTTCTTAATGACAGTTTGAGAAGCAAAATTGCAAAAGAAATAGGGATCGAATTTAAAGATTGCCTACTCAACCCTGAAGTTTCTCAATCTTTTTCCGATTCAAAAAACAAATTAGATTCGTCGAATATTATTGTTCCGAAAGATTCAGTGCTAACTCCGAAAGACACAGTTGTGAAGGTTCCTGCCATCAAATATAGTGTTTTAGTAGTTGAACTATCCTACTATTTCAAATTTTCAACTTCTGAGATTCCCGATTTTAAAGCCTGCAAAGGAAATGATGGCATGTATCGCTATTATTCGGGTGAGTTTATATCACAAAGCGATGCCGAGCAACATAAAAAATATCTTTCACATTTGGGACTTAAAGATGTTAGTGTTGAAATTATGCAGGGACAGGAAGTAAAATAAAAGTATTGGGTTGCTGAACTGAGAAAAATAAAGTTCGTTTCGACAAACTCAACGACCGGCACAGAGCTTGTCTTATTTTCAAAGTCTAATTATCCAAATGCGACTTCTACATTCCAACCAAATGGTTGACAAAATAGATCATGAAAATAATATACAACCCGCTTCCAACTAAAATTCCGATTCCAATTAAACGCTTTTTTTCTAATAAATGAATCCCCACTACCATAAAAGCTAAAATTGAAATAATTATGGGCCAGATTTGTTGAAATGTTAATGCCAAAAAAGAAATTAGCCAAATAGATACGCAAGTGGCTACTGACACAATAATTACGAATAAAATCTTAAAATGGATTTTCAATTTCTGATGGCTTTATTAGAGGGTCGTAAAATTATATTATAACTGAAATTTGAAAAACAGAAGCTTAGCTTGTCGAATTGCATTTATCAGTTAACTTAAGATTGAATGATTTCTTTTCGAAAGGAGTCTAACGTGCGTGTGTATGCGATCTCTTGTGACTTACCATAAGCATCTATATCAAATGAGGCAAAAGTATAAAAAGTTCTTAACTTCCAAACATAATGAACCGCCAGTGACACAAACACTTCGGTGGGTAGTGAATTTTTTAATTGTTAAACTTGCGTTTCTGAATCAATTGAATTCTTTATTATCCTGAGTGATTTTGAAACTTTAAAGTCAAAATATTTTTCGAATATAATAAATATCACAATAATAAAAGGAGGTATAACCCACCATAATTCGCTAACAGGAGTCAACCAATCTGTCATAAAATTTAAAAGCATCAATATAACAGTTGCTCCTAAACTTAAAAAAATCGCAATTACAAATAGAAACTTAATAGAAAACGGAAGTCTAAACTTAATAAATATTTTCGTTTTAAGGTCTTGTCTAATTAGTTGACCAAGAATTATAGGTCTTAATTGCTCTCGTTGTCCAAAATTAAAAATTGGGTAAATTTCAAAGTGATTATCAGAAAACTTTCCCTCGAACATATGTGTTTCGTTTTTTCTGCTACCATATTGTCGAGTTATCAATTTAATTTCTGTCATCGTCTTCTCAGTCGATAAATCAGAAATTAGTTCGATGTCTTTTTTAAATAACATGTATTATATTTGATGAAGATTCTTTTATATACCGCCTAACAATTTGGCATGCACAGTTATTTTAATTTGACTGTTAAATCCATTTATTAGTCACTTCAAAATTACAAATAAATCAATTCAAACTAATTTATTCCTTGATTTCCCTTAACAATCCTTTGTTCTCTATATAAGTTCATTTCTACTTGAAATGAGTATATTATTTCCATCAGGCAAGGTAAACCTTCCCCATAAATAACCAAATCCATTGCTAATTCGTTGTAATTTAGTCTTGTAAAAAGCTAAAAACATTTGTCTCATACATAAATGTGTTTTAAGTATACTAAAATGATATTTAAGTATACTAAAATAGTGTCTAAGTATACTTAAATAGTGCGTAAGCATACTTAAATTATATTTAGGTTTACTTAAATTATATTTAGGTTTACTTAAATAGCATTTAGGTTTACATAAATAGTATTTAGGTTTACTTAAATAGCATTTAGGTTTACTTAAATCATATTTACCAATACTTAAATGATGTTTACCAATGCTTAAATCATATTTATGTTTGCTGAAATGGTTTTTAATAAGATTGAGCTATAAAATCAGTCTAATGGATAATCTAAAATGTTTTTCTAAGGGCATTCGATTATGTTTAAAAAGCGTGACTCAAATAAATTTTCCATCCTTTATCTCTCGGCTATCTTCCTACAATACAGCTTATTGAAAATCATAATTTCCGAGATTCTTATACTTCATATTAGTTACAAATCCTACACTCAAAACTTTGCTTTCTTTGGATTTGAATTTTAGCCCACTTTTAGAAGTATGAGAAAATAAAAGTTAGCCTCATCTTCACTGATTTTTAATTTAAAAGACTAGGAAAATCTAAATAATCAATGGCAATGTATTTATATGATTTCAGATAAAACACTTTCAAAGTATATTCAACTAATTGGCTGTTGATTAGAATTCTATTTTACAACATTAATAAACTTAATCTGAAATTCTTCCCACACTTCAGACCCAAAGTTTTCAAGCACATGGTCTTGAAGTTCACCGCCGTCTTGAATCAACACCGGCATTACATCAGCATTATTTTTTTGTTGAATATGCATAAGAAAGTCCTTGAGCCGCATAAACTCATTTTTCAGCCATTCCTTATAATTAGCTGCTGCTAATAGAAACTGCGATTCTTTTAACCAGTTTGAAGGTCTAACAGTATACACCCATACATCCTGAAACTGAGATGAATTTTCATCAGTTGAATCATTAAATATTTGATGGTTCTGCAAAACTACTGTACCCGAAATCGGAGCATTAAAACTTAATTGTTTCCCATTTTGGATAATAGTAAATACCGGTTCTCCTTTTTGAATTTTCTCCCCAGCTTGTTTAATCTTAATTATATTCATTGGACCAATGATGTGACGAAGAAAATCGCCAAGTCCAATTTTTACATCTCCGTTTTTTTCCATAAAAACCCAGGTATGACTTTTATCAAAATAGATACCCAGCGGGATTGAAACAGATGACACATTAATATTATGTGAAGAAACTTCAGAAAAAGCAGCCGCTTTCGAATACCTTTTTTTATTGAATTGGATTAAAGCATCCACCGAAATACTTATCGCAATAAAAGCGATTAAAATTAGAATTACCATGATATTTTATGATTAAATGTTTTTTCTTCTCATTATTCAATAACAATGCCATAAAAATCTCAAATCTCAATTCCCTGTATTATTGCATCTTGTAGAAAAAGCTGTAAATTTAACAAACAACGAGTATGCATAATAATACAACACTTGAGTAGAAAACTTCAGTTAAAGGTAATCTAATAAAGGAGATACATACAATGTAAAGAATACTTACATGTGTTTAGATAATATACAATCGGTATTACATGCTAATTTCAAAAACAATCTATGCAAGAACAATAATCAAAATAAATCCCTAATTTTTGATTTCAAAGTCCTATCGCCTAATGCCTATTCTCTAGCTTCAAATTATCATACTCATCAAAAACAAATCGGTTAGCAAGTTTAATACTTACAAAAACCGACAACAACATCGCCACGAAAATAGAAATCATAATCATGATTTGATATTTGATGGCAACCGAAGGCATACTCCCACCTAATATTTGTCCCGTCATCATTCCCGGCAAGGAAACCAAACCTATAACAGCCATGGTTGCAATAGAAGGATTGAGCGATTTCTTCAAAGCATCACGCATATAGTTTCGCAGAGCTTCTCCGCGGCTTGCCCCATTTGCAATCGACCATCTATAAAGCAGTTGTTCTGTTTTCAGTCGGTTATAATAGGAGCTAAGGGCAATAATATTTCCTTGCAGACAATTGCCAATCAACATCCCTGTTAGGGGAATAAAGTACATGGCCGTAAACATATTATCCAAACGAACCACCACCAAAATAAAATAAACATCTACCACCATCAAACTAAAAAATATGGCAACAAATACCGGAACGAAAAACAAACGGTATTTTAATCCACTTCTTTTAATAACCGAAAAAGTTGCTGTCGTAATCATCACAATGACCCAGCCAATATTCACGAAAATATTATTCAGCTTAAAAAGATACTCAAGATATAAGCCTACCAGAAAAAGTTGAACTGCCATTCTTGCAATCGAAATCAGGCTGTCTATCACCAATCCCGTTTTATAATAATAAAATGCAATCAATGGAATGATCAACAAAAGAAATCCAAGCCCAAGATTCATCCAACTGATATCGATAACTCCGTTCATGAATTTTTTATTTTAAAATAATTTGTTTCGAACAACGCTCTATCCAAAAATCGTCGTGCGATATCGTCACGAGAGTGAGCTGTATGTTATCGAGCATGGCCTTAGCCACGAATAATTTACTCTCAGCGTCCAATGCGGAGGTAGGTTCATCTAAAAGAATGATGGTTTTGTTTAATAACAAGCAAATTGCAATGGCAACACGCTGTTTTTGTCCACCCGAAATTTCATTCAACTTTTTATATAAAATGCTTTCTTCTAATCCCAGCAAATTAAATGTGTCGAGTATGACAGAAGATTTGGGTAAAAGCGCTTTGTTCAATTTAAATTGAAAAGGATACAAAACAAATTCTTTCACCGTTTCAACCGTAAGCGAAATTTCCTGGGGCAACCAGGCAACATGCTTTCGGAGGTCATGAATATTTCCGGCATTCAGCAATTCGCCTTTCCAAAACAATTTTCCTCTTGTTGGAAAAGTAAATCCTAAAAAGATATTGAGCAGAGAAGTTTTTCCCGAACCCGAAGGTCCGACTATAACAGTTTTATCAAACCGATGAATCGAAAATGAAATATCCGAGAAAACCCGTTCCTCTCCAAATTGCAAATACAAATGCTCGGCAGAAAGAAGGATTTCTTCGGTCATAGAAAAATCACATAAGATGTTTGCTTTGTTGACTGCTGACTGTGAACTGCCGACTTTTTAATATCTATCCATCGCATTCAAATCAGCATACGCAATCTTCAACCGTTCCACCAGGGTTTTCTCTCCTTCGCGAAGCCATGCACGAGGATCATAATATTTTTTGTTGGGTTTATCTTCTCCATCAGGATTTCCTATTTGCGATTGGAGATATCCCTCATTCTTTACATAGAAATTCTTCACGCCTTCCCAATATGCCCATTGTGTATCGGTATCAATATTCATTTTCACCACACCATAACCAATTGCCTCCTTAATCTTTTCAGGTTCCGAACCCGAACCACCATGGAAAACAAAGTTAACAGGATTAGGAGATGTTTTGAAATGTTGCTCAATATAAAGCTGAGAATTATGCAAAATGATAGGTTCCAAACGAACATTACCAGGTTTGTAAACCCCATGAACATTACCAAAAGAAGCCGCTATTGTAAAATGAGGACTTACGCTGATAAGTTCTTTATAAGCATACGCCACATCTTCGGGTTGGGTGTAAAGCTTTGAATTATCAACGTCTGAATTGTCAACTCCGTCTTCCTCTCCGCCCGTTATCCCAAGTTCAATTTCAAGTGTCATGCCTATCTTGTCCATACGTTCAAGATAACGTTTGCAAATTTCAACATTTTCCTTCAAAGGCTCTTCCGAAAGGTCGAGCATGTGAGAGCTATACAAGGGTTTTCCGTGTATTTTAAAATGTTTTTCACCTGCATCCAGTAAACCATCTATCCACGGAAGTAGTTTTTTTGCAGCATGGTCGGTATGGATAATCACAGGAATACCATACAAAGTAGCCAAACGATGAATGTGTTCTGCTCCGGCAATTGCACCCGTAATAGCTGCCTGCTCATTGGCATTCGAAAGTGATTTCCCTGCCCAAAAGATGGCACCACCATTCGAAAACTGAACAATAATTGGAGAGTTAACGGTTTTAGCAGCTTCCATAACTCCATTAACTGAATTGGAACCAACCACATTCACGGCTGGTAATGCAAACCCATTCTGACGGGCAATACGGAATATTTCCTGAACATCTTTACCGGTAGCAACGCCCGGTGCAACAACTGATGATATTTTTTCTGACATATATATTATTATTTATTTACTGTTTCTTTTTTAAAAGCTGCAATTCCATCATCCAGGAACTTAACGAAAAGGCTTATGTTAAGATCATAAGCTCTTGGCGTAACCAACAAGTTTCCATCTGAATCGAGGATAACATAGAAGGGTTGCGCATTGGCGTTGAACTTTTTGATTTGAATCTCGGTATTCTTTTTCCCGAGGAGTTTTATTTGTTTTCCTTCAGCATTGGTATACCAATCTTTTTCGGGCATCTCAATAACCTTATCATCAACATATAAAGCAACTATTACAAAGTTTTCGCGCAAACGTTTCAACACTTCTTTGTCAGACCAAACACGGTTTTCCATTTCACGACAATTGGTGCAACCATGTCCGGTGAAGTCAACAAAGACAGGCTTTTTCAATTGTTTTGAAGCTTTCAATGCCTGATCGTAATCGAAATATCCTTTCAAGCCATGTGGAAGCTTCAAAATGTTTGTATATAAAGGCGCATCACCGGTACTCGTTGAAGTATCCTTAATTCCTCCACCACTTTCGCGAACAATACTATTGATATCAAAATCCTGTGTTTCTGGCGGAGGTAACCAACCAGAAAGAGCTTTCAAGGGAGCACCCCATAAACCTGGAATCATATAAACCACAAAAGTAAAAGTGAATATAGCAAGCATCAATCGTGGAAAACTTTTAAGGTTGGGCATATCGCTATCGTGTGGGAATTTAATTTTACCTAACAAATAGAAGCCCATCAGGGTAAATATTACAATCCAAAAAGCCAGGTACACTTCGCGGTCGAGTAAGCCCCAATGATAAGTTTGATCGGGTACGTTTAAAAATTTAAGTGCGAATGCCAATTCGATAAAACCAAGCACTACCTTTACAGAGTTAAGCCATCCGCCCGACTTAGGCATTTTATTCAGCCATTGCGGGAAAAATGCAAACAACGTAAAGGGTATGGCAAATGCTAATGAGAAACCCAACATCCCAATAACGGGTTTAATTACGGCACCACCCACTGCCTGCACTACCACGGTTCCAACAATAGGACCTGTGCAGGAAAATGAAACCAACACAAGGGTTAATGCCATGAATATGGTCCCAATAATTCCTCCTTTTTCTTCGTTTTTTACACTTTTATTTACCAACCAGGAAGGGGCTGTAATTTCAAAATAGCCAAAAAAGGAAGCGGCAAAAACAACGAAAATGATAAAGAAAAAAACATTTGGTATCCAGTGCGTACTAAGCCAGTTTCCGAAATCGGCACCGAAAAGTACGGAGATTAATACTCCGAAAATAACGTATATTACGATAATGGATAAACCATAAATGATAGCCTGAAGCTTACCCTTTTTACCACTTTTCATAAAGAAGGAAATGGTCATGGGTATCATTGGAAAAACACAAGGAGTAAGAATGGCTAATAATCCCCAACCAAAAGCCAAAATGAAAAACATCCATAATGAATCGTCCTGACCAATGGTTTTATTTAAAACATTTAATTTAGCAATAGAATCAGCTTTTGAAACTGTATTAACAACCGCCTTTGATGTCGTATCTTTTGTTGAAGTATCAGTTAAAGTGGCATTTTGATCTGTATCGTTTGATGCAACCCCAGTCTTAACGGGTATCGAGAACTCAATTTCTTCGGGGGGGACACAAGTCCCATTATTACAAGACATAAATTCCAGTTTCCCTTTAAAAACAAAATCTTTGCTGGAAGTAAATTTTATTTTTTGAGTGAAGATTGCCTTTTTGGTAAAATACTTTACTGTCATTTTAAAGGCATCATCAAACTCAGATATTGGTTTTGGCTCTACAACCTTTCCTACAAGTTGATAATCTTTGCTTTTTTCAAGAGTGAAAGAAGTTGCAATAGGTCCATCAGGTGGAACATTTTGAGAATAGAGATGCCATTTATTGTCGATGGTAGCCGTAAACAGTATCAGAGCCTCGTTTGGAGCCGTTATTTTAGAACTAAACGTCCATTTTACCGGTTTTAGTATCTGCGAATTTGCAGTAAGAGAAAGTAAGAAAAGAGGAACTAATAATAGTAATCTGAACGGTTTAAGCCACTTGAAATGTTTCATATTAATAGGATTTATTAATAAGGCAAAATTAGCCTTTTTCTGCAAATATTCGCATTATTATTAAACGGTTGAAAACAAATTAGAGTATATGAGCTTCAGGAAAAAATAAAATGACAAAATTGAATGTGTTTTTGAATGAAAGAATTTATCTGAAATAGAATATATTATAGAGCAGTATTATTTTAGAATCATTTCAGCAGATAAGAAAAAAGCCGCCCTAAAAGCAGCTTTCTCATTTTTTGTCTTAATGTTTTAGTCTTTTACCAGATGATAAGTATCGCGGGCAATCACCAATTCTTCGTTTGTTGTAATCACCATTACTTTAACAGTTGAGTCGTCGGTTGAAATGATGGCATCTTTGCCTCGCAAACCATTATTTTTAGTTGGGTCAATTTTTGCACCCATAAATCCTAATGTGCTGCAGCAACGCTCACGCATATCATCCGCATTTTCGCCAATGCCTCCTGTGAAAACAATGATATTGGTGCCACCCATTGCGGCAGCATAAGCACCAATGTATTTTTTCACTCTGTAGGCATACATTTCGAGGGCAGTTTCTGCAATTTCGCTGCCGCCAAGGGCTGCTTTTTCAATGTCGCGCATGTCGGAAGATATGCCGGTTACGCCTAACATACCGCTTTTCTTATTGAAAATATCATTGCAAGCTCTGGGATGTAAGTTTTCTTTTTCCTCTATAAACATGGCAATACCGAGGTCGATATCACCGCAGCGTGTGCCCATTATTAAACCTTCGATGGGAGTGAAACCCATTGAAGTGTCAACCGATTTTCCTTTTTGTATGGCTGCAATAGAGGCTCCGTTGCCTAAATGGCAGGTGATGATATTAATATCGTCCATTTTTTCGCCCAATAAATCGCAGGCTTTTTGAGCTACAAACTTATGACTGGTGCCATGAAAACCATAGCGACGGATTTTATATTTTTGATAATATGAGTAAGGAATTCCATATAAATAAGCATGTGCCGGCATGGTTTGATGAAAGGAAGTATCGAAAACTGCCACTTGTGGAATCTCGGGTAATATTTTTTCTAACGACAGAATTCCTTTCAGATTAGCCGGGTTGTGGAGAGGAGCCAGTTCGCAAAGTTTTTCGATGTCTTTTTTTGCCTGCTCGTCAATCAATGTACTCTTGCTGAAAAACTCGCCTCCGTGTGCAACACGATGACCGGCAGCTTTAATTTCGTTTACATCAGAAATAACTCCGTGAACAGGGTGTACAAGGGTTTCGAGAATTAGATTAATACCGGTTTGGTGGTCGGGAATGGGCTGAGTAATGATATATTTTTCGTTGCCGCGGTGTTGATGGCAAAGTTCGCTGTTGTCGAAGCCAACTCTGTCGAGTAATCCTTTGGCTAATAAGTTTGAATTATTCACCATATCGATGAGTTGATACTTAATGGATGAACTGCCACAATTTAATACAAGGATTTTCATGAAGTGTAATATTTTAAATGTTTGATTTTAGGTTTGTTCGGCTAAATTAAGCTAAGCTTTGAGGCGGTAAAATTAGTAATTAAACCATAATAAACGAATGCAATAAAAAATATTATTGAAAATTAATTTAAAGTGAATGAATTTTACGTGCTTTTAATAGGATTGAGGCAAGTGGACGACTTGAAATGTATAGATTTTAGCTATGTATAAACTGGAGGTTTTATTAGACTGAAACCTTTTAGGCTGAAGGATGAGAATAGGTGATTTGCATTTTTGGTATTATCCAAATCATACATAAAAATGATTCTATCATAAGGGAAGAGGATTATATCATACATAAAAATGATTCTATCATACATAGAAAAATTACGATCATAATTAAAAATCATTTGAACATAGAAGGAAAGGTGAAAATTATACGTAAAAATTATTCATTTAAAAATAATAACATTTTGAACATATATAAAAATGAAACTAACATTAGGGAAATTGTTGCGATTAAAGATATGCTGATGTGCTAATGTGCTAATGTGCTGATGTGCTGATTAAAATGTGATTAAATGGTTTTCGGGACAGATATGGAATGGATAGTTTTAACAAATGTAAGGATTATCTTACAAAAATATCAGACAATTCCTACGCAAATATCAGACA
>JBAWXL010000157.1:0-11192 GCA_037144095.1 Bacteroidota bacterium | reverse complement strand
TAAATATTTTGTACTTTTGGACTATTAAAGATGAAACTTTTTTGGTTGAAAAAAATAGAATATGGATAATATGGACATACAGGTACAGCCTGAAAAGAAAGATTCTACTGAGGTGAAACTTCGGCTGAACGGGGGGAATGTTGATGATAGAACGGGAAAATGGAAATGGGATTTTGAAGAATTAGCTTCTGACGAATTTTATATTACAGATTTTGGTTTTGAATTTCTAAAAGCTTGTGAAAGATAAACAATGACAACAGTAGGCACTGAAACAAAAAAGATAAGGAACAGCATATATACAATAATAAGCGTTCCATGCACCCAAGACAGATTGGTGGATAATAGGAATCGAATAAATTAATCTATAATAAACAATCAATATGAATTCAATTTTAATTATCCTCTTGGCTATCGTTCTTTCAGAACTTGCATTTATTCTTTCATTCATGTTACTCACTATGTTGATGCCAATTATATCTTTTATAATTCGGCTTAACATGATGAGTAAGACATTTTCTATGATTCATGGCTTTTTAATTGGTTTTATAACAATCTTCAGTTCATGTATGGTATCATTTATTATTTGTAAAAGTTATTATGTTTGGCCATATTCAATATTAATTGGGCTTATTTGGCCAACATTAAGTGAAAATGAACATAGAAAAAATCTTTATTGTTCTAATTTTAAAAATAAAACATATCGAGTTAAGTTTTTCGGCAAATTTCATTCTTTTGTTAGGAATATATTTGAGCATTCATTACATAGTTATTATTTTTCAATAATTGCTAAATACAATAAGAAAAAGAATCCAGATGAAGATCTTAATGAAGATGAAATAAGGGAGGAAGCAATTAAAGCAGTTATTCAATTTATGTGGAATTCTTTTATTTTAAGCATAATTGGGGCTGCCATTGGTTTATCAATAGTTTTAATAATTTTAAAATAGTGAATCGTATATGTATAAAATAGCCGGAATTATATTTTGTTTATTAGAAGGTGTTTTAATTGGTATTTTTGGTTGGTCAGCATTGCTATGGTCGCCATTGGGTTACTTTATTGGCTTATTTATTTCTGCTCAACTGATATTGCCAATCATACTTGGGCTACCAATTGCAGTTCCTTTAGTGATAAAAAAGGAAATGCGGCCTAGAGTATATTTAGCTCTATTCCGTACACCATTAATTTGGATTATTCAACTTTCTATCTTTTGTTTTCTTCTTGCATGGGTTTGGCCATCAGCAGCTAAATGGATTATTGGGAACCAAACTCTAAATATTGGTTTGACATTTGGCTTCATCGCAATATTATTAACTCCTCTTTCAAGAAAAGGGAGAGTAGACTTCAGAATTGATTTTGATAAAATATATAGTAAGTATTATTATGATAGTAAAATAGAACAAAACACAAATCTTCATTTTTCTAAGAAGCAAAGGATACAGGTTGAGGCTGCCATCAAAATATTTACTAACCTTTATTTTCACACAACAAAAACTGCTTCAAGTGTTTTACAATTTAGATGCCCAGATTCAAAATTTCATTATCTTATATTTTGTATGAGTGCTATGATTAAATCCTGCGAAGACATTATTTATGATAAAGATTTAATGGCAATTGATTGTATCCATTTTCTATCAAGCTTTACAACAGAAAAGAAGAATGTTCAAGAATTTTTTAATGAGACAATGGACCCAGAAGAAGCAAAAAATATTGGATCGGCATATTTTGAGGACTTTAAAGATGGTTGGTTAAGCTTTTTTGAAGTTATTAAAAGTGATAATCAAAATGAAGGAAATTCAATAATTAGTTCTATGATTTATTCTACAGAGACAAAGGAGCCAATAATGCCTGAAGACAAAGAACGACTTAGTGAATTGTCTTGGTTAATTTTATCTTTTTTACCTTCAATGCAGGATGCCTTCTTAGACTCAATAGGAAGATATAAATAAAAGAAGTATATAAGTAAGAATAATAAGAATGAAAAATCATTTAAATACGCTTTTAAAATTAGGAGTAATTTTACTGCTAATTATTGCTGCTTTTACAGATCAACATTATAATTTTTATATTTTTCTTCGATGGACTGTTTTTATTACTTCTATTTATTTTGCTTTCGATTCAAGACGTAAAGCAATATTTACTGTCGTAATATTTTGTATTTTTCTAATTCTCTTCAATCCATTTAAGCTATTTATTTTCGAAAAAGAAATTTGGAGAAAATTTGATATTATTGTTTCAATCTTAATTTTTTTAACTATTGATTGGAAAGGTGTTTTGGCTAATCTTTCTCATAAAAGTAAAAATATTTTCATTTTAATAAAGAATTGCTTTTGGGGTGTCCTAGCTATTATTGCAGCAATTTGGTTTGTTACATACATTGAAAAAGTCAATCTATACAATGAATATTTATTAGTAACTGAAGGAGTTACCACCAAAGGATATATTATTAACGCAAAAGAATATGAAGAAGAGGTTGAAATACCTGAAGCACATGGGGGAGGTACTACATCTATTACTAATATATTTTATAACTATGTTTTTACAACTCAATCTGGAAAAACAATAAATGATGGAAGTTCTGAACTAGAAGGTATACAGGAATTTAAAGGAACTGCTATTCCAATACAAGTTGAATACCTTATCGAAAATCCAAAAATAAACCGAGTTAAAGATGCAAATGGACAATGCAAGACAATTACTGAATTTTTATGGAGAAGAATTGGACTTGGCATTTTGATGCTAATAATGTTTTCTTCATTTGGATTTTATTTAATAATCAAAGCGATAAAAGATTATTTAATTGAAAATAAAAAAATAATTGCAAATAATCAGTAGGTACTTTAGAATGTAACGAAGAAGAATATATTTCTATAAATAGAATTTGAAAATGAAAATGGACACAAGAATGAATAAACGTATGCAAAAATAAGATTGGAGCTACAAAATCATCTAAGTCATGTAATTACAAAATCATTTAACTTTTTCCCACATATACTGTTTACAGTTTTAAATAACTTTCACCTTATATGTAGTCAATTATTTGTACTTTTACACTCTTTTTATCGTATCTATACAATACAAAGAGTTTTAATAATATTAATTTATGAGTGAAGAACCTAAACTTAGAATAATAATAAAGGATTTCAGAGCAATTAAATTTGCTGATATAATTCTCAATGGAATTACAGTCGTAGCTGGTATTAACGGTTGTGGAAAAAGTACGATATCAAAATTACTTTATCGGACTGTAAAGACATCAATTGATTTTGATAAAAGAGTCAGAGAAAACCTTTATCTTGAATTAAGAGGTGTAAGTCATTTTCTTGACGAGCTTTCTCGTGAATTAGATTACTTTTATAGAGAAAATATTGAATTTAGGAAAGAGCTGAAAAATGAATTTGATTTAAGATATAGATTTAACCGTCTTTTTAATTTTAATGAAGATGGGCTTAAGGAACAAGAGAATAGAATATTATCAGCCATTGATACATTTTCTAAAACATTTGAAGAATTACCAAAAGAATATAAAAAAGGAGATAGATTTGAAAAAAGATTCTATAGGTTAGAAAGGTTTTTCAAAGAAGAATTTTTTGAAAAAGAATTTGATTATGAAAACATTGATATTTTAGTAATATTTGAAAAGCTTAAAGAAAATATAAAAAAAGGATTTGAGAGAGCTTATCTTATGATCGAGAACAGACCAATAGAATTATTAGACAACATAATAAAGGATTATTTTCCTGAGGATATTGATGAAAGAAATTATGATATCGAAGAATTAGGGGCATTGATTACCAATAGAATTGATGGGAAATTATCTAATTTCTTAACGATAAATAAAGTAGCCTATATTGATACACCAATGATTATTGGAGTTGATAATATTGGAGATACCAACATTCAACATTGGGAAGAATTGGATATTTTACTTAAAAATAAAGGTGATAACATAAATAAAAAAAGCAAAATTGGGAAAATTCTAAAAGATGATATAATTGATGGTGAAATTAATTATGATAATAAAAACGAAAGTTTTATTTATAAAAGAAATGATGCATTTTCTATTGACTTATTAAGTTGTGCAACAGGTTTAAAATCTTTTAGTCTTTTGCAAATTCTTTTTAATAATGGTTTTTTTGACGATAAAACATTACTTATCTTGGACGAGCCTGAAGCTCATCTCCACCCTGAATGGATTGTACAATATGCCAGATTAGTTGTAATGCTTCATAAGGAATTCAAAGTGAAATTTTTAATTGGGAGCCATAATCCAGATATGGTTATGGCAATAAAATATATTGCAAAAAAAGAATTGCAAGATAGTTCGCTTGTGAACTTTTATGTAGCAAAGAACTTTGATAAATATAGATTTAGTTTCGAGAATTCTCAAAATGATATTGAACCAATTTTCAGTTCATTTAATGCTTCTTTAGATAAAATAAATGAATTTGGTGCTTCAGAAGAATAACTTATGAATTATTGCAAATCAACAACAGAATCACATCCATTAACTTTAAATTATAGTCATCACCTTAAGAACATTAATGATATAATTAAAGAAGAACATGGAACTATCTTTCCTTTTAAAACAGAAGTTGCACTAGCACTTGATAAAATTAAGAATGAAGCTTCTGACATTAATATTAAAAAGCATTGCTCTGTAGATATGGTCTTTGTTATAAAAGACAAAAACTATACTTTCCAAGTTTTAGTGGAATTAAAGTTAGATTGCAAAAGAGCTACTAATTTAAAGGGGAGTGAATTAAATGATAAAATTCGGGATTCAAAAGTATTACTATTTGGAAGTGGAATTCCTATTTATAATGAATATTGTTTTGTTTTCAACGATGAATTATTAGGCAAAGAAGAAATGAATAGAATTTTAAGTTATAAACTTAATCATGCAAAAGGCATTGCAATGAGTGTTAATGAACTTAAACAAACTTTTTTTGATTAATTCTCCACTCACAATAGATTAATCCATACTTCTCGGCAAAGGTTTTCTTTCGTCGGTCTATTTTTATATCATTTTTCATTTAATTCCTTCCGAGTTCTAATGAGATTCCAGCCTCAATCAATTTTAAATCTTTAAAGGTTCAAACTGCATTATATTGAACAGCCTTAATAAAAGCGTATTCAGAATTGAATAAAGTTTAATTCTCTGTCTTGAAATTGTCAACAAATCAGGATTTGTTTTGTTATAAAGACGGCTTCAGAAAAAATAATTAAATTTGCAAATTGAATATTAAAAGTAATATGTTTAAATCTATTCAAATTAAAGACTTTACATCGGTGATTGACATTTCGATTGGAATTGGGGGTTTGGGACTTATTGTTCTTAAAACTCAATGAATGTTATAGCAAGTGAATTGGATGCCTGAAAAAATTAGATTACTGAAGAAATACACATGCAAAACGAGCATACACCTATAGAATTCCCACCCGAAACGCTTGCCCTGGTCAATCGTATCATCAAACGCTACCCCGAAGGCAGGCAGAAGTCGGCATTATTACCGCTGTTGCATATTGCCCAATCGGAAAACAAAGGATGGTTAAGCACTGAAATGATGGATTATGTGGCACACTTACTCGACATTCAACCGATTGAAGTGTATGAAGTCGCTTCGTTCTATAGCATGTTCAATCTCGAACCTGTGGGCAATTGCTTAATTGAAGTTTGTCAGACAGGTCCCTGTTGGTTGTGTGGTGCTGAGGAAATCCTTGCTCATTTCGAAAAGAGACTGGGCATTAAGTCGGGAGAAACCACTGCAGATGGCAGGTTTAGCCTTAAAACTGTTGAATGTTTGGCTGCTTGTGGCAATGCACCCGTCATTCAGGTAGGGACAGACTACCATGAAAATCTCAACATTCAGAAAGTGGATGAGTTGCTTGATACATGGCAAGCCGAAAATAAGAATTCTCATAGCAATCCCTATCTCTAAATGGCAACAAAAATACTATTAGAGAACATAGAAGCTCCCGGTCTTGCCACTTTCGACGGCTACCGAAAACTGGGAGGTTATGCTTCGGTTGAGAAAGCGTTGAAGAGCCTTAATCCTGATGAAATAACGCAGGAAGTGGTGAAATCAGGTTTGAGAGGACGTGGGGGTGCAGGTTTTCCTACCGGGATGAAATGGAATTTTATAGATAAGAAGTCGGATAAACCTCATTATTTCATTTGCAACTTTGATGAAAGCGAACCCGGAACCTTTAAAGACCGCCACATTGGTCAGTTGAATCCCCATCAACTCATTGAGGGGATGATACTCGGCTCTTATGCATTGGGAGCCCGCACTGCGTACATTTACATTCGCGGAGAATTGTTTTATGTCTTACATATTATTGAGAAAGCCATTGCCGAAGCCTATCAAAAGGGTTTTCTTGGCGAGAATATTTTGGGTAGCGGCTACTCCTTAGACTTATATTGCCAACCCGGCGGAGGCGCTTATATCTGTGGTGAAGAAACTGCCCTGATAGAGTCTCTCGAAGGCAAGCGTGGCAATCCCCGCATCAAACCTCCTTTCCCTGCTTTGGTGGGATTGTATGGTTGTCCGACGGTGGTCAACAATGTCGAAACCATTGCCAATCTTCCATGGATTATTAATCATGGAGCCGATGCCTATGCTGCTTTGGGCACGGTAAAGAGTAAAGGCACCAAGCTCATTTCAGCCTGTGGGCATATCAATAAACCGGGCATCTATGAAATTGAACTTGGTTTGCCTGTTGAAGAATTTATTTATAGTGATGAATATTGCGGAGGAATACGAAACGGAAATCAACTGAAAGCCGTGGTGGCAGGAGGTTCTTCTGTCCCTATTCTCCCTGCTGAATTAATCCTTAAAACTGCAAAAGGAGAGCCCCGTTTGTTAAGCTATGAGTCTCTTGAGGAAGGTGGATTTCAAACAGGGACCATGTTGGGTTCAGGAGGCTTTATCGTGATGGACCACACCACCTGCATCGTCAAAAACCTCCTCACCTTTGCCCGTTTCTATCATCACGAATCGTGCGGACAGTGCAGCCCTTGCCGCGAAGGTACGGGTTGGATGGAAAAGATATTGCGAAGGATTGAAGCCGGCAAAGGTTCGATGAAAGAAATTGACCTGCTTGCCGATATTGCCAAACATATAGATGGAAATACGATTTGTCCTTTGGGTGATGCAGCAGCCTGGCCCGTATCCAGTGCCATTCGTCACTTCCGCTCCGAATTTGAAGAACATATAATACAGCAAAAATGTCCCTTTACAAAGTAAGCATCGATAATATTGAGGTTGAAGTGGAACCCGGCACCACCATCATGAATGCAGCGCGCAGGATTGGGGGCAATGTGGTTCCTCCTGCCATGTGCTATTATTCAAAGTTGGAAGGAAGCGGTGGAAAATGCCGCACTTGTCTGGTTAAAGTGGCTCAAACTTCTGCTGTGGATACCCGTCCCATGCCTAAATTGGTAGCTTCTTGCCGTACGATTGTTCAGGATGGGATGGTGGTTCAAAATATCACTTCTCCCGAAGTGTTGGAAGCCCGAAAAGCCATCACCGAGTTTTTATTAATCAACCATCCTCTGGATTGTCCGGTTTGCGATCAGGCAGGCGAATGCGATTTGCAGGATCTTTCTTATGAGCATGGTCTCGAAGAAACCCGCACTACCGAAGATCGCAGGATATTTGAACCTATCGACATTGGGGAGTATATCAAATTAAACATGAATCGCTGCATCCTTTGCTATCGTTGTGTGATGGTGGCAGATCAGATTACAGATAAAAGGGTGCATGGCATATTAAACCGGGGCGACCATTCCGAAATAAGTACCTATATAAAACAAGCGGTCGATAATGATTTCTCAGGAAACATGATTGACGTTTGCCCTGTAGGTGCTCTCACAGATAAGACCTTCCGTTTCAAAAGCCGGGTTTGGTTCACCAATCCTTTCGATGCCCATCGCGATTGTCCTCACTGTAGTGGCAAAACTGTGTTGTGGATGAAAGGCAAAGAAGTCCTTCGGGTAACAGGTAGAAAAGATAAATATGGCGAGCTTGAAGAGTTTATTTGCAACGATTGCCGTTTTCATCATAAAGATGTTACAGAGTGGGTGGTGGAAGGTCCGCGAAAGATTGAAAGACATTCCGTAATCTCACAGAATCATTATGAGAACCTTTCTGTTGATAAAAAATTAAAACCCTGATATGGACTGGACATTACTCATATTTAAAACTGTTTTTCTATTCATCATACTGCTGGTTACATTGGTAGTAGCCATGTATTCGACTTATGGAGAAAGAAAAGTAGCTGCTTTTATGCAAGATAGAAGAGGTCCCAATCGTGCAGGTCCGTTCGGCCTTCTACAACCTTTGGCAGATGGACTGAAAATGTTCATGAAAGAAGATATTATTCCCCTTACCGCCAATAAAAAACTATTCATATTAGGTCCATCCATTGCCATGATGACAGCTTTGCTCACCGGAGTGGTGATTCCCTGGGGCGAAACCATTACCATAGGCGACCGGGTGTTTTCATTACAAATTGCCGACTTAAACATTGGCATTCTCTATGTGTTTGCAATGGTTTCCATCGGAGTGTATGGCATTATGATAGGCGGATGGGCATCAAACAATAAATATGCCCTCCTGGGTTCCATCAGAGCAGCCTCTCAAATGATAAGCTACGAACTCGCTATGGGAATGTCAATTGTCGCCCTCATTCTTACTACCGGCACCCTCAGTCTTCACGAAATTGTAGAACAACAACAAGGCATGCATTGGAACATATTTTATCAACCTTTAGGATGCCTTATCTTTGTCATTTGTGCCTTTGCCGAAACCAATCGTGCCCCCTTCGACCTGCCCGAATGCGAAACCGAACTCATTGGGGGCTATCATACCGAATATAGCTCCATGAAACTTGGCTTCTACCTTTTTGCCGAGTATATCAATATGTTTATTTCATCGGCAGTAATTTCCACCCTCTACTTTGGTGGTTACAATATGCCCTTTATCGATAGCTTAGGACTTTCACCCAATTTGGTTACCACCTTGGGAACCGTGTTTTTCTTCCTGAAAATCTTTGGCTTTATCTTTCTTTTCATGTGGATCAGATGGACCTTGCCCCGTTTCCGTTACGACCAGTTAATGAATCTCGGCTGGAAGGGATTGGTTCCCCTTGCTATTTTCAATATTCTTGCCACGGGAGTGTATTATTATTTCACTAAACTAGCCTAAAGATGCAAGCCCTTACCAAGCGATCGAAAGTAGTATCGAATAAAAAGATGAGTTTTCTCGAAAAGATTTATCTTCCGGCAATTCTTAAAGGGATGTTCATCACCATCAAACATTTCTTTGGCAAAAAAGCCACCATCAGCTATCCCGAACAAAAACGCGAGTTCAGCAAGGTATATCGTGGACTTCATGTATTGAAACGCGATGAAGAAGGTCGCGAACGCTGCACTGCTTGCGGTCTGTGTGCCGTTGCTTGCCCTGCCGAAGCCATCACCATCACTGCCGCCGAACGTAAACCCGACGAAAAACATCTCTATCGCGAAGAAAAGTATGCGGCTATTTTCGAAATCAACATGCTGCGTTGCATTTTCTGTGGCGATTGCGAAGAAGCTTGTCCCAAAGAAGCCATTTTCCTCACCGACCGTATCGTGAAAGCAGAATACGAGCGCGAACCCTTTATTTACGGGAAAGACATCTTAGTTGAACCCATCGATAAAGACAAACGAATAGACGTTTCCGACCGACAAACTGAAAATGTATTGAAGTTTAAAACAGATAAACACTATGCCCATAACAAATAAACGTATTACGAAATGATATTCCTATTCTACCTGCTTTCTGCAATTATGATCATCAGTGCTTTGTTGGTGGTGCTCTCAACAAGTCCTATCAACAGCGTAATCTTCCTGATTATTTGTTTTATTGCACTGGCGGGCCATTATATTCTGCTCAATGCCCAATTCCTGGCAGTAGTGCATATCATTGTCTACACGGGGGCTATCATGGTCTTGTTCCTCTTTGTCATCATGCTATTGAATCTCAACAAAGCCACTGTCCATCAAAAATCCTTTCTAACCAGATTTGCAGCCGTAATAACCGGCGGTTTATTTTTCCTTGTCATGATTGCCGCCACCCGTCACGCCTTCGAAGTTCAACCCCGCTACCCCTTTACAAGCAGCATCGGATTAGTCTCCGAAGTCGGCAAAACCCTATTCCACGAATTCCTCCTCCCCTTCGAAATATCATCGGTCCTATTTATTTCTTCTATGGTTGGAGCCGTGATGTTTGGGAAGAAAGACGGGAAATAGTTATGAGTTAGGGTTTATGAGTTATGAGAGAAATGAAAGAGTCAATGCCTAGTTCAGGTTATCATCCAGCACTATAATTTCAATTTCTTTAAAAGATTTTAAGCTTTTATCATTTGTAAGGAAGAAATCAGACTGAGTTGAAATTGCTGTTGCTAATTGTATCGAATCAGGAGTCTTAAATCCATAATCTGCTCTTATTTTAGCAGCCAGTTTAGCAATTTCGATTGTAAAGTCATAAATATCCAATGTTTTACTATTACAAAGAATATTCTCATATTCCTTAACCAATTCCGATGATTTTATTCTGATAGGATGCACCAATATCTCCATTAAGGTCAGCACAGAAGTTGAAAAAAGAAATTTCTTTTGATCGTTTGCAGCAAACAACTTGTCTAGAACATGAATATATTGTGTATTCTCCTCAATATAATATATTAAAGGAGCAGTATCCAGAAAAACGGTTTTGTTGCTGAACTTTTTAATTAGTCCCATGCTTCTCTTTCTTTCCTGATATAACTATCAACGTTTACATCCGTCCATATTTCTTTCCCCAAGCCCTTAAGCTTCGTAATATGAAGAGTATTTGACGAGGCATGGGTATGTTTGAGCATCGAAACAATTTTCGACATTACATTAATTTTATTAACGTAATCAAGCGATTCTATCTCCTGGATAATTGAATTAATATTAGCGGTGCTGCTCATTTTCTTTTTTTACAAAATTACGAATAAAAACAATATGTCTTTTTATTATTCAGTTTTTTTACCTCTACTATATACCTTCAATGTTCGGCTTAGGCTCCAACCAAAGTCGAACGGGAGGAAATGGCTGGGAGTTAGGGGTTATGAGTTATGAGTGAAGTGGAAAAAAAGACAGAAGATTGTGATTGATGTCTTG
>JBAWXL010000156.1:0-11230 GCA_037144095.1 Bacteroidota bacterium | reverse complement strand
AAGCTTTCGAATCTCAACTCAGACTTTTTGCTTAACCCGAACTCAGGTTAATATTGACATGGAGTATAGTATTCCTAAAAAAGGCGGAATTAAATATCGACTTATCTTGCATAAGGGTGCTAATGTGAGTCTTGTTAAGATGCATTATAGTGGTGATGTTGAAGAAATATTTAAAGACAAAGAAGGAAATATTATTATTGAAACACCTGCGGGTGATATTACTGACCATGCGCCTGAAAGCTATTATGATGAAGGGAAAACAAAAATTAGTTCTGAATTTTTATTGAAAGAGAAAACTGTTTCATTTCAATTAGAAAAAAATAAATCCATTGAAAAAACGATAGTGATTGACCCCTGGACGACTACACCTACGAGTTTGGATACAAATAATGCAGCTTATGATATTGACTTTGATGATTATGGGAATGTGTATGTTTCGGGGGGGACAGGACCTTATAAACTAGCAAAGTATTCTAATATTGGGGTGTTATTATGGACTTTTACTAATCCTTTTCATTGGGGGTATGGATCAATCAATTACCCATTTTTTTATTCGAAATTCTGTGTAATTCCTAAAAGTGGAACTGTATTTTTAGGTGATGGGTGGGGAATGCTTGATAGTCATGTTATGAAAATTGATTATACTGGAATTCTAACTTTTACTTCCTCTTATCTTGGTAATAATAATGAATTATGGAGAATGTATTATAATAACTGTAGCAAGCAGCTAATTGGATTTGGAGGTGGAACAATGGGTAATGATCATAGTATTAAGGTAATAGCTGATACAAATTTAAGCAGTTCTACTTCATCAAGCTTTAATGGTGCAGGTTGTTCATGCTGTAATGATATTGCCTCTGTTGTGATGGAAAATAATGGAGACTTCTATGCTTTAATGACAAATGCAGGTAATTGCCCACAAGTTGAAGGACATTTACAAAAAAGTCTTTTCTCGACAAATTATTCACCTCCCTGCGTTTTTAATGTGCAGACAGGATATTTATTTAATGAATGTATTGGCTATACTGGAATTTTGACAACAGTTCGGGCAAATGCTTTAGCACTTAATAATAGTTATGTTTATAGCTACGATGGCAAAACTTTAAAAGCATGGAATAAATTAAATGGAAGTTTATTAGGTTCAATTATTGTTGATAATAATTATATTGGAGGTCTCAATAGAGAGCATGAAGGTATTGATGTTGATGAATGCAATACAGTTTATGTTGGTGGTACAAATCAGGTGCATGTGTATTCATTTAATGGAAATACTTTTAACACACTAACATCAATAACAACCGATATTACAGGCCAAGTGTTTGATATAAAATTAAACAGAGAAAGTAATTATATTTATATGTGTGGTAATGGATTTGTAACAGTAACAATCGTCCCAATTCCATGTTATTCTGAACAAATTTCAACTATAATTACAATTGATTCTTGTTTAAGAAATGGTTGCCTTACAACAACAGGGGGAATACCACCTTATAGTTATCAATGGAGTAATGGCGATACTAGTAATTGTATTTTTAGTGTTCCTTCCGGTGTGTACACAGTAACAGTTACAGATAACTCTTGCCCTGCAAAATTTCATATTGATACTATATCTTTAAGTAATCAACCATTAATTAATTTGGGAAATGACACAACAATATGTGCTGGGGTTTCATTATTTTTAGATGTAAGTATCCCAAATGGAACTTACCTTTGGCAAGATAGCTCATTTAGTCCTTATTATAATATTTCAGAAGCTGGAATATATTGGGTAAGGGTTACTAATTCATGTAGTACGGTAAGCGATACAATAATAGTTGAAATAGTGGATTGTGATTGTTATTTGTATTTTCCTAATGCTTTTACTCCAACAAAAGATAATTTAAATGAATGTTTTGGTGCGATGTATGATTGCGAGTTTGAAACATATTGTTTTAAAATCTTTGATAGATGGGGTGAGATGATTTTTGAAACTTTCAAGCCTTCTGAATGTTGGGATGGAAAATATAAAGGAAAAGATGCAAAACAGGATGTGTATGTTTGGGTAGTAAAATATAAGAGCAATAATAATGAAACCATTATTAAAAGGGGAACCGTGACATTGGTGAGGTAAAGAGATTCATTTTAAATGATATATGCAGCAACTTAAATTATTTCCAGTTCAAGTAAGATAACTCAGAAACATTATAATTAAATACAAACTATTGAAATGAAAACTAAATATCGCTACGAAGTTATAATATATTGGAGTAATGAAGATCAAGCATATATTGCAGAAGTTCCTGAACTGGAAGGATGCATGGCAGACGGCAAAACCTATTCAGAAGCATTGAATAATGTTGAAATTGTTGTTGAAGAATGGATAGAAACCGCGAAGCTCCTAAAACGTCCGGTTCCTGAAGCAAAAGGGAAATTAATATTTGCCTAATCCTTTTGCAACAAATATTAATAAAGTACTGTATTAAAACAGAAATTACATCTTTTCCAACAACACCACACAATAAGCCGCCACACCTTCTTCTCTGCCAATGAAACCGAGCTTTTCGGAGGTTTTGGCTTTGATGGAAACCTGGGAAGGAGTGATGTGCAGGAGAGAAGCGATGGATTGTTGTATTTCGGGAACGAAAGGACTCACTTTAGGTTTTTCGAGACAGATAGTGGTGTCGAGATTTACGATTTGATAGTGGTTTTGAGTGATAAAATCAAACACTTTTGCTAAAAGAATCTTACTGTCGATGCCTTTATATTGTGGGTCGGTGTCGGGAAATTGGTTTCCAATGTCTCCAAGTGCGGAAGCGCCCAAGAGGGCATCGCAAATAGCATGCAACAGTACATCGGCGTCGGAATGACCGACAGCTCCTTTAAGGGAAGGGATTTTAATTCCCCCTAAATAAAAATCGCGATTGGGTTCGAGTTTATGCGTATCGAATCCAAATCCAATCCTGAACATTAATTGTTTTTCTGATTTGCACCAAAGTCGAAAATCAAGGTAAAGCGCAGGGTGTTTTGCAGGGGGTTTCTTTGCTGAGTTGGAATCAGATAAGCAAAATCCAACCCGAAAATATTATAACGCAAGCCTGCTCCAAGTGTGAAAAACTGACGATTTCCTTTGGTTTTATCTTCGTGAAAATAGCCTGCACGGATGGCAAATTGTTTGTCGTACCAATATTCAGCACCGGCAGAGTAGGTGATTTCGCGTAATTCTTCGGAAGCCCCACCGGGAGCATCATAAAAAGATTGAAAAATGCCTGAACCAACGGAAACGTCGTTTGGCATGCCTGATGCTATTATAAGATTTCCTTCGGCATCTTTTGCAGGTAGACCATTAGAGTCTTGTTTGTAGATAGGAGGGGTTGGAACTAATAATTTATTCAGATCGAGCAACAGCGAAATGGAGTTATACTTATCGAAATCCATAGTGAAATTGCCACCTAAACGAAGATTGGTGGGGATATTATCACGACGGGTGGTTTCGGTATAATTAATTTTATTTCCCATATTTGAAATGTCGAGACCAAAAGCAAGCAAACTTCTTTCGAGCCCTTTGATGCGTAATTCTTTTTGATAATAAAGACCAATGTCGGCAGCCACTGATTGTCCGGCATGAGAAGCTTGTCCGTTTACATTTTGACCTAAGGTAAGATTAGAATAGATATAGCGTAGTGCAACAGCAGCCGAAAAATTATCGGTAAGTTTGCGAGAATAGGCTAAGTCGACAGAAAATTCGTTGGGTTTATAATCGCCTAAAGATTGTCCGGTTTGGTCGGTGAAAGTGATGTTGCCAAGCGAAAAATATTCAAGTGAAGCCGAAAGGGCATTCATTTCATTAAATTTATAGTAACCTGTGAGGTAGGCAAGGTTGATGTCGTTTACCAAAGCCCTGAGCCAAGGACTATAGGAAACTGCAAACCCAAACTGATTTTTGGCGAAAGGATATTTTGCAGGATTCCAATGCTGAGAACTTGCATCGGGCGTTGAGGCAGCACCGGCATCACCAAGTGCTCCGGCACGCGCATCGGGTGCAATCATTAGAAATGATACTGCAGTGGTGATAGTGTTGATGTTTCCACCTAAAAGTCCATTAGTGCTTACTTGAGCCTTTGCCTGAAATCCGAATAGGATAGAAAACGAAATGATGAGGTTGAATAAAAATTTCATGTATAAAATGATTTTGTTTTTACAGTAAACGATAACATCACAAAAATGTTGCATCGTATAAATTTTAATTTGGATGATTTAATGAAATTGCCTTATTTTATTTTTTAGATTGCAAAAGTAACGAAAAATAAAATATATTATTACTTATTTGAGAATTACTAATTTTTCGAGTTTTTCGGCATATTTCCCATCGTCTTTTTTTACCCGGAGTTTATATAGATAAACTCCCCTGCCAATATTATCGCCAAAATCGTCTTTCCCATCCCAAACAATGGGTTCATTTCTGTATCCATCGGTTGCCACCATAGTTTGTATGGTCTTGATTAACTTTCCACTAATGGTGAAAATTTGAATCTGAACATCTAGATAGCAACAGGGTTGGTTGTGTTCGAAATAAAAAGAAGTAGTTGTGGTGAAAGGGTTGGGATAATTTAAAACATGCTTTAAGGCTAATTCGGAAGATTCGGCAACAATGAAATCAATGTAGGACTCAGATGAGTTATTATATACATCCCAAACCTTGATTTTTAAATTGTGAGCACCCTCAGCTAAACCATAAAAAGGATATTTAATGAGTCCCTTTTGATAACTGTCTAATTCCGCTTCGTAATAATCGTTTAATACGTATGGCTTGTTTGTTACATTGTCGAGGGTGGCAGTTAAATCATGTCCAATGCCGTTGCCCACTGTGTTTACGCCACCTGAGTCGATTAGGTTGACAAATAAAAGAGGATTTTCGTTGGTGATGCCTCCATTGACAAACTTGGCATTATTAAGATACATTTTAATTGAAGGTCCCGAAATATCGTTTGATTGATTGGTGTCAATTCCACCCACAACAATTTGATCATAATATCCTGCAGCATCATAAACATCGTTTTTTGCATAATAACTTATTCGTCCATAACCAAATTGATAGGCAATATCTTTTGGAACAATAAAACTAAAGGAAAAATCTCCGTTTTGCACTTTAGCTTTACCTTTATATAATATGTTTTTTTGTAATGAAAAAGTAAATGGAGGACTGTTTGCTCCATCGTTTGAAAGGGTGGTAATGTTTAAGGGTTTATCATAAACTTGTGGAAAAACAGTGCCATTGAAGTCGGTGATTTTATTTCCATTTACATCAACAATTGACCCGCTGATGGTCACTTTAGATAATGCTTTTATCGTGTCGTTAACTAAATTGGCAGGCTGAGTGTTGATAAAAGTAGTGGTGACTTTTTCTTTGGGATAAGAGGGTGTCAGTGCTGGGTCGCCAAGCAAGACAAAGTTACGTATGTATAAATTGTTACCATTATCATTTTTGGCATGATACAATACATCAGACATTGTGTAATATTTTCCGTCTGTATTTTTATGATAGAAATAAGAATACAAAGCAAGGTTAAGTGAGAAGTTTGAATTGGAATAAGCCAAACGGGTAGTGGTAAATAGTGAAATACCACCTCCTGTTGGATTCGTTAACACAAGTTCACCTGCTGAATTGAGTCCGGGATTGTCGAATCTGCTGAATTCGCAGGTAGCTGTAACAAATATGGGCATATTATTCAAGTTTGCCCATTTATTGATATCAGAAACTTCGATTACTCTTTCATGAGCCCATCCTAATTCACCACCATGTCCGGTATAATTTATTATAAAAGCTCCTTTGTTAATTCGCTGATCTATAGCTTCTGTAACATCAGGATAACGTTGACCGCCTGGAGTAGAAATTTGTTTATAGGCATCAAAATAGATCTTATCAACGTTTACTTGCTTGAAATTTGTTTTAACATAGGTTGCCAGATGATCTGCATCAGAAATATGAAGGTCGCCATCTTCGTCATCGGCAACGAAACAGGCTACATTTCGCCAGTCGCCAAAGTTTGAGATCAAATTTCCATAATTACTGCAACCAATTGCTTGGTTTGCCAAATCAGTGGTGCTCGAATAGCGAAGAGCCTTATTTACCAATGCATCGGCTTCCTCCTTATTTGAAACAGGGAAACGCCCAATGCCAATGTCTAATGCTCCTTGTGCATCAATCCCTTCATTATCATCAAATAATCCGAAATAATCATCGGTTACAAATGATAGTGCAGGATGAATAGAATTATTTGCTTCATAAGCAGGAACTAAATTGGTATTATCTGCGATTCGTTTTTTAGGGTCGAAAGATCCGTCGCCAAAGAGTAAAAGGTATTTTAATTTGTGCGTTGCCGATGATTTGTCATACATTTGTTTTAAGAAATCACGAATGGCTGTGATGTCTTGTGCACCGGAAGAATATTCATTGTAAATCTGGTCAGGAGTTGTAATATATACTGATAAATTTTGTTGCTGCTCATGCAGGTTTGCAATTTGTTGGGATTGACCTAAGAACTGAGGATGAGAAACAATAACCATATCAAAATCTTTTTCACTATGAAGATTTTGATTCTCTATCTTGCCAATAGTCTCAACTGAATTATACAGACTCCCATTAAAAGCAATGAATTCCTGAGGTTTGTCCATTAATAAATTAAAAGAAAGAGTATTGCCAGTTAAAGTAACTTCCTGTGATTTACAATTAAAAATATCAGTAACATCCCAAATTTTAACAGATGCCGTTGCATTCCCCATGTTGTATTTGCAATAACCTCCAATAAAAGAGGAATTAAAATTACGAAAACTCATTTGAGAGCCTGAGAAATTTAAGTTTCTAAGGGCATTTAATTCGAGATAGTTTAACCAACCTATTGAACTGGACAGTGGTTTTGAATAACTAATATTTAAATTAAGAGAAGATGAAGATGGAACGAAGCTAAAAGTGTCGTTGGCAGTATATGCATATGAATCGGTAAAAGAAGCAGTAACTGCTGAAATGGAAGGGGACATTGAATTTGATCCGCAGGAAATAGTAAAAGTACTTGGAGTAGTAGAACGAGCTGCTAAATCAGCCCTCACCAAAACTTTTTGTGAATTGTTTATATCGGGAAATACAAAAGGGATGGTATAATTTGTAACGATATCAAAAGTTTCACCATACCACTGCTTTCCTGAGTTTATTAAGTTTACTAAATCTCTTTCCCAATAAGCATAATCCGGGAAAGTAGTAATTGAATAATTAGGGGTAGAGCTTGAACTTGGCTGTACTTGAATGCGTTTTTTTAAACCTATACCTGCATCGGTATTGATAAAGTAATAAGCGTAATCAGAATAGATATTTTGATAGTGATTGAATTGTTTGTTTAGAGAATCATATTTCCATTCATTAGGTCCTTTGGCATAAAACAAAATATAATCCTGAGGGTCGAAACTTCCATCATTGCCATCAACAACCTGAATGGCATTTTCCTGCAAATCATCATTTCGGGCATCTGAGTTTAATTCGGGCAACATGCCTCCACCATTTCCAAATAAGGCAATGTTTTGAGGTAATAACGAACTCATATCAATATTCATTTTACTAAGGTCAGTATAAGTGATTTTATAAATCCCGGATGTTTTAACTGCAATTTTATACCAATTTCCATTTGAAAGTACCGAGCTTTGCTTTGTTTGTTTTTTGACGTTTGAGGTATTTATTGCAGGTGTTGTTTTTATTGAAAGGTCAAAGGAAATAAGTTTTTCTATTTTGCCGGAAAAATCATTTTTCCTGAAAGGCAATACGGTTATATATATATAGGAGTGGTCTCTTTCTTTAAATATTTTAGTGGTGACAGAAATTTCCGGGCTTATTACTTCTTTGTTTGTAATCAGATTTGCTTCTTCTGGGCTTAGACTTATATAAATATCATTTTGAACTACCACTTTGGCAGAAAGATTATTTCCATTTAGGGGTACTTTTTCGAAAAATAAAGGGAGAAATCCAAAAGGACTATCATTAATTGAATTTTCGAATGAAAGCAGACTTATTTTGTCATTTTCATTTATTTTTATTCGCTTAGGAGCTTGCCAAACAATTTTTTTTGATAAATTTATATCCTGACCAAAGATATTCAAAGTAATTATCGTCAATATAAGTAAAATGGATAATTTGATAATTTTCATTATTAAATGTATTAATTTGATTTGCAAAAATCGTTAAAATAGAATTGATTGAAACATTACGATGACAATTAAGTATAATAGTATAATTTCAACAAAAGTATGGAACGAAAACGTAAATGAAAAAAAAATATTGTTGTTGAAAATAAAAAAGGCTGTTTTAAAAAAATAATTTGTAATATTGTCTTCTAAATGAATTCTTCAAAAATTAAGTCTAAAACAATATGATTAAAAAGGTACTTATAGCGTTTTTTGCTGTTTTCCTCCTGTTTGGAGAGAAACAATTATTTGCTCAAGATCCTGAGTTCTCGCAGTTTTACGCAAATCCACTGTATATGAATCCAGCTTTTGCAGGAGCCAGTGTTTGCCCGCGAATAATACTAAATTACAGGAATCAATGGCCATCAATTTCCGGAACTTTTGTCACTTATGATGCATCTTTTGATCAACATATTGATAAAATTGCCGGTGGAGTAGGGGTATTGTTCATGGGAGATCGCCAAGGTGAAGGAGTAATTAATACTTATAATTTGAGTGCGATTTATTCCTATCGACTCGAATTAAGCCGAACCTGGGCACTTAAAGCTGCTCTACAAGCTACTTATGCTCAAAAATCTCTCGATTGGGATAAATTAACCTTCGGAGATCAAATTCATCCCCGTTATGGTTTTGTATTTAATACTGCTGAACAAAAACCAGGTAGTCTTACAAAAGGATATGCCGATTTTTCATCAGGGGTCATTTGTTATAGTGAAGACTTTTTTGCCGGAGTTGCTGTTCATCACATGACCGAACCTCAGGAAGGTTTCATCAGTATCAGTCATTTACCTGTTAAAATAACTGTTCATGCTGGAGGGGTAATTGGTTTAAGAAAGAAAAACAGTAAAGGAAGAACGATTGAAGATCCAACCATCTCACCAAATATAATTTATCAACAACAATTAAATTTCCATCAATTGGATTATGGATTCTATTTAAATAAATATCCTTTTGTTGGAGGAGTTTGGTATCGTCAGAATTTTGAAAGTTCAGATGCTTTTATTGTGTTATTTGGAATTATGTATGATTTCTTTAAGTTTGGCTACTCTTATGACCTCACAGTTTCCAAATTAACCAACGTAACAGGTGGAGCACATGAAGTTTCGGTTGCTTTCCAGCTGAGATGCCCTGAAAAGAGAAAAAGAATTAGGCAAATTAGTTGTCCCTCGTTTTAGTTATAATATTAATTTTGCAAACCCAAAAATATAAAATAAACAATGATACGAACCAGTAAAATAATAAGTGGATTAATATTTTTAATAGTTGTTAGCTTCTTCACTTCTTGTAAAAAACCTACTTCAGGTACTACAGGATGGGAATATAACAACTCTAAAAATGGAGGCTTTCAAGTAGCACCTTTTGAGGATCAGGAAACAGGTCCCGGTTTAATTTTGATTGAAGGCGGTACTTTTGTTCAGGGACGCACTGAGCAAGATTTAAAATGGGAATGGGATAACATTCCTCGCAGAGTAACGGTTTCTTCGTTTTATATGGACGAAACTGAAGTGAAGAATCTAGACTATTGCGAATATTTATATTGGCTTTCCAGAGTCTATGGAACCGATTATCCTGATGTATATAAAAAGGCATTACCCGACACTCTTTGTTGGAGAAATAAATTAGAATATAATGAACCATTGGTTCAATATTATTTACGTCATCCTTCCTATCGTGAATATCCTGTTGTTGGTGTTTCATGGAATCAAGCAAAGGACTATTGCGCATGGCGTACCGATAGAGTAAATGAAAAAATATTAATTGAGAACGGAGTATTGAAATGGGATCCTGATCAATTAAATGAAAACAACTTCAATACATTTGCTTATCTTTCAGGTCAATATGAAGGTGTTGTGAACCAGGATTTGGTTGACCTTAACCCAAGTGGTTCGGGAACGCGCAAAGTTAGAATGGAAGATGGAATTTTCTTACCCGAATATCGTTTGCCAACAGAATCAGAATGGGAATTTGCTGCCCTGGGTTTAATTGGGAATACGCTGTTTGAAAGAATTATCGAAAGAAGAATTTACCCTTGGAATGGCCATATTACTCGTACAGATGATAAAAAGGCTTATGGCGACTTTGTTGCTAACTTCAAAAGAGGTAAAGGCGACATGATGGGGGTTGCAGGCAATTTGAACGATGCTGCCGATATAACAGCTCCGGTTTATTCTTATTGGCCAAACGATTATGGCTTATATAATATGGCAGGAAATGTTTCAGAATGGGTTATGGATGTGTATCGTCCTTTAACATTAGAAGATGCAGGCGATTTCCGTACATTTAGAGGTAATCAATATCAAACATATAAGAGAGATGAAGAAGGGGCTATTGCCGAAAAAGATAGTTTAGGCAGAATTATTATGGTAGACGTCAATGTTAAAGACAATTTAACTCGTAGAAATTACCGTAAAGCTGACAATATTAACTTCCTTGATGGTGACGCTGCATCTACTACACTTGGAGATTGGACTGCTTTAGCCGATTCAAATGCAACTTCAAAAATGTATATTTATCCTGATCAAGGTGTGGCAAATCCAACTTCCATGATAAATGATAAGGCAAGAGTATATAAAGGAGGTTCGTGGAAAGATTTGGCTTATTATATGAGCCCTGGAGTGAGAAGATTTCTTGACGAAAATCAATCAACTGATTATATAGGATTCAGGTGTGCGATGGTGCGACTTGGTGCACCTGTTGCAAAAAAATAATTATTGAAAAGCCGCTGAAGAGCGGCTTTTTTTATTCGATAAAGACCAATATAAACAACATTCAGATTTCTTCGGAGTTCCACGCGATAGTATTATTCAGGATAATGTGGAAAAACTCAAGAAAAAAAAACGAAAATAACTCAATAATCTCAAAGCCCAAATTCAAAAGGGGAAAAGCAAAAGCACAGAGTTTTTTTAACAACGTGACACTATTTCATTGACGTTGCGCTTTAGCCAACGGGGCTTAAATGATAAAATGCTGTGGCTTTAGCCCTAATCATCATCAATTACACCCTCCCCCAATCTCAAAGGGATGA
>JBAWXL010000155.1:0-11254 GCA_037144095.1 Bacteroidota bacterium | reverse complement strand
TAAAAATAAAACCTCTATCCGTCATTTGCCGGAAGCCATATTTAAAAATAAAACCCTTATCCGTCATTTGCCGGAAGCCATATTTAAAAATAAAACCCCTATCCGTCATTTGCCGGATACCATACTACGAAAATTATTTCAATACATAAAACACATAATATCAAATGGTTTGGAAAGAAAATCATATAGAAATACTTATCAGAAATAATTAAGCTTTGGAAGATTTTTAAGTTTTTTGATTTGATGATTGATAATTGAGTAAATTTGCTGTAAATTAATCACTAAAGTAGTTAGAATAAAGATATTAAGTTCTCTAAATCAATAATAAAATTGAATGCCTTTATAATATTCAATTTAAAATATTAAATTTGTAGAAAAATAATTGCCATGCATCTTAATTTGAATATTGATTATAAAGACTTGATAACTATTGTGAAACAGTTGCCTGTGTCGGATTTGAAAAAGCTAAACAATACCATCGAACACGAAATAGTATTAAAGAAGCAAAGAAAACATACTGATTTGCAATCGTTAATTTTAAAAGCTCCTACATGGACTGACTTACAGTATGATGAATATCTTACCGTTAGAGACCATATCAATAAATCAAGATTATCATGATATTGTTAGATTCTTCAATTCTTATAGACTTATTTCGATCTTCGAATAAAGAAAAAACCTTATTTTATCATTTAGCATCTGCCGAAAATGATTTTGCTATATCTATAATAACTCATTACGAGATATATGCCGGCAGCAATGAAAGACAAGATCCATTTTGGAAAGCATTAATCCAATCGATAGAAATATTGGATTTTGATTTACAGTCTTCAGTTCAAGCCGTGAAGATTTATAAACATCTAAAAAAGACCAATAAAATGATTGATTTAGCTGACATATTAATAGCAGCTACCAGCATTAGCAATAACATTCCATTAGCCACATTAAACCTTAATCATTTTGAAAGAATAAAGGGTTTAGAAATTGTAAAGAAATAATAGTACACCCGGCTAAAATAAACCATAGTAATTCAAATTCCAACAACATGAAATATTCAAAAATAAATCTCTTAAACACCAATGGCTTGATTCTGCTACTGCTACTAATTATTATTAGTGTGGTAAATTATATTGCCTTTGCTAATATGAGTCAAATGTCATTATTGTTTTTCATATTTATAGCCATAACTGATATAATCATCGCAGGGGTAATCGTGTTAGGCTTAACTTCACGCGTTGAATTATCCGAAAATGGCATTCAATTTAAGTCATTATTCAAAAAAACAAACCTCACTTGGAATCAAATCAAATCATTCGGAGTGTATTTCACCGGACGAAATATTACAAAAACCATTGATAAAAAGGAATATGAAAAATTTATTTGGGGCGGACAAAAGTTTATATATCTAACTGACCAAAAAGGTTTTAATCCCTCTAAGTTAATTAGCAAACCACAATCGGGATATATTGATTTTCATTTCAGAAAAGAAGCCATACAGTATATTGAAGATAAAATGAAGTAAAAGAAAATTATTTGATTTATCATTGAATTATTAAATTTTGTATTTTTGGAAAAAAAATCATGCAAGCATATCGATTTGAAACAAGGATATCTAAAGAAGGAATAATTCAATTACCTTTAAACCAACAACTCTTTGGAAAAGAAGTTGATATAATTATTTTCACGAAAGAAGTCTTAAAGTCTACAAAAAATGCATCAGCCTTATTTGTTGATAAATGGGCTGGGTTTCTTTCAGACGATAATACAGATGATGCAAAGTATCAGAATTTAAAGAATAATTATTTATAACTTTGATATGCTTAAAGAATTATACTTAATTTTGTGATGACTATCAATTAACGTAAATATGATTCTCTCATTTGGTGATAAAAACACAGAGTCTATTTGGAACGGAGTTAGAGTAAAAACGCCCTCTTTCGAAATTCAGAACTTATGTAGGAGGAAATTAAGAATGTTAAACAACTCACAATCAATTTCAGACTTAATGATTCCTCCTTCAAACAGATTGGAGAAACTTAGTGGGAAGCTTAATGATTTTTATAGTATTAGGATTAATAATCAATGGCGAATAATATTTAAATGGATTGAAGGTCAATCAGAAGAAGTTCAAATCATAGACTATCATTAATAAATTCAGAAAATGAAAACTTTATCAAATATACACCCGGGAGAAGTATTATTAGAGGAATTCTTAAAACCTTTAAATATCACGGCTTATAAACTTTCAAAGGATATTGGGATTCCACTAGCACGAACTTATAAGATACTTAAATGTAATCGTGGAATTAATGCAGATACTGCACTTAGGTTAAGCTTATATTTTGGAAACTCTGCTAAATTTTGGTTGGGGCTTCAGGATGATTATGATTTAGAGGAATTGCATAAATCAAAACAAAGAGAATTTGATAAGATTAAAAAGTTGGAAATTCATGCGGCATAATGATTGTAATCTGCCTTAAATCTGTTAATAATCTAAAAGATTTTACTACTCAATTTCCATAGGAATTTCCACCGGAGGTGTTTTTACAACCGATTTGTTTTTCCATTTTCCTGAAAGATAATACAAATAGGAAAGCACCATGCCAATAAACCAGGCAATTGGAATCGACCACCAAATGCCAATGGGGCCAAAGTGCGACGATAAAACATAAGCCAAAGGAATGCGCACCAACCAAAGCGATAGCAGGGAAATAAACATAGGAATCAGGGTGTCGCCTGCACCACGCATCACCGCACCAATCACAAACATCGACGAGAAAATCAAATAAAACGAACTTACGATGACCAAATACTGATTGCCAAGTTCAATCACATTTAGGTCTTTTGTGAAAATACCCATAATGTTCTCTCCAAAGAAAATGGCAATCAACGACACACACACTGATACAATAGAAGTCATTTTCAAGGTGCTTATTAAACCATTTTTAACGCGGTGATGTTTTTTAGCACCAATGTTTTGTCCCACAAAGGCTGTAAGCGCAGCCGCAAAATTCATTGCAGGGAGCGAAGCAAAAGAGTCGATTCGTCCGGCAACACTATAGGCAGCAACAGCATTGGTTCCAAATTTATTCACAATGCTTAACAATGCAATCATTCCGAGGGCTACAAACGATTGCTGAAGTCCTGTTGGCAATCCTATTCTGAGTACTTGTTTGAATATGGTTTTATCAAACGATATTTTCCGTAGCGAAAGCTTTACAATGGCGTGATATTTATTTAGATATAATATAGTAAACAAAAATGCCATGCCTTGCGAAACAACCGTGGCAAGAGCTGCCCCCCCAATTCCTAAGGGAAAGATGACTACAAAAGTATAGACTAAAATAATATTGAGTAAAGTAGAAAATATAAGGAAGTAGAGAGGCGTTTTCGAATCGCCTAATCCTCGCAAAACCGAAGAAGTTCCATTGAACCCGAAGAAGAAAACTAAACCTGATAGATAAACATTGAAAAAGATTTTTGCCTGTGGAATCACTTCTTCGGGCAATTTAATCAAACGGAAAACACTTTCGCTAAAGATAATGCCTAAAGCAGTGAGGATAATGGCAGCAAAAAAAAGAAAAATATACATAGTATCGATGGCACGACTCACTTTTTGGAGGTCTTTTGCACCGTAGTATTGTGAAATAATCACAGAAGAACCTATCCCAATGCCTATGATCAATGACAATAGAAGGAAAACCAAAGGAAAAGATGCACCCACTGCTGCCAAAGCTTCTTTACCCAAAAAGCGTCCAACTATAGCACTATCAATAATGTTATACAACTGCTGAAAAACATTGCCAATGAGCATAGGCATGGCAAAATTAAAAATCAGTTTTCCTTCTTTACCTTGTGTGAGATCAGTCAATTCTTTTTCTTGCAAAAATACAAATAATTTTTAAGGTTAGGATAAGATTAAGGTAGAGGTAGAGGTTAAGTGGGCAATTCCTCAACCTTAACCTCAACCTTAATCTCAACCTTAACCTCAACCTCAACCTCAGAAAATTGCATTACTTTCCATCAATATCTTAACTTTGCAAATATTTTTTACTACATGCGCATTCTCCTAATAAATCCCCCTCGTTCGCCATGGAATAGTATTTTACAGTACGCTCCCGACGAGGCTAAGCATTTTATTCACAAAAAACTGATAGGTCCGCCCTTAGGTTTACTCACGCTTGCCGGAGCCTTAACCGACTTTGACGTTACCATTGCCGAACTCAAAGCTGAGTATGATTCCAACCCTAATGCACCTGAATTAGAAGTGCTTGTCGAAAAATACTTAAATAAAGTTAAACCCGATATTGTTGGGGTCACTTTCATCGCTTCCGAATTTAATGACGGAATAAGAATTTTAAATAAAGTGAAGCAATATAGCCCTGAAATACTAACGGTTGCTGGGGGTTTGCATGCAACGCTTTGCCCCGAGGATTTTTATTTGCCTTCGGTTGATGTGATTTGTAAAGGCCAGGCTGCCGGTATTTTCAAAGAAGTAATCATTGCTTTCAGTGAGAAGAAAAGTTTCGATAAAATTGGAGGAATCATTTTTAAAGAAAACGGAAAGCACAAAATGTCATACGCTCTCGTAAAACCCTGGAATGCTGCCCGCGAGGATTTCTATTTTCCTCGACGCGATTTGATTAAACAATGGATAAATACTTATATCGTTGGAAATGCCCCTGATCCTTCTACCTACATCTTTACCTCGTTGGGATGTCAGTATCAATGCAGCTTTTGTTCAATTTGGCCTCAATTTGAAAAGAATGTTTTTCAACGCGAAATTGAAAGTATCATTATAGAGTTGAAATCTATTGATGATTATGCTGTTGTAAGGTTTTCAGATGCCAATACCATTATTAATGTAAATTTCATCGATAAACTTTGCGATAGAATTCTTGAAGAAGGAATTAAGAAAACTTATGTGATGGATATTCGTTTCGACACTGCTGCCAAATATCCTCATATGATTGAAAAATTAGCTAAAATTGGCTTGAAGGTCGTAATTTGTGGTTTCGAATCCTTCCGCGAAGAAGAACTGAAGAAGTATAATAAAAGTGCTTCTGCCGAAATTATTGAACAAGCCATTTCGGTGTTTCATGCAAATGATATTATGCTAAGAGGCAACTATGTGGTTCCTCCAGATTATACTGAATCCGATTTCGAAGCCCTTTCGGAATATGCCAATCGCAATAAAGTGGTGTATGCAGGATATACCATTTTATCGCCTATGCCCGGAACTGTTTATCATGAAGAAGTTAAATCCAATATTATAGACTTTGACCTTTCGAAATACAATTTTTTTAATTCAGTCATGCAAACAAAACTACCCCTCGAAGAGTTTTATCGTAAAGTTGGTAGTCTTTGGCTAATAAAAAAAGGGACTGATGTGATATAACCTGGCTTTGAAAATCTTAAATTAGTTTATGAAAATTACACTTATACTTGCCGCCGGTGCAAACGATCCTTTGAAAAAGACCGATCCGTTTATGCCCCTATCATTGCCATTATTGGCTGGTGCAGCACCCGAACATGAATATACTTTTGTGGATATGCTTGCAGAGGAATTGCCCGATTATGACAAACCAACTGATATTGTGGGCATAAGTTCGCGCATTACTGCTGAATCGACAGCTTATAAAATTGCTGATGAGTTTAGAAAGAGAAAGGTGCCTGTGGTATTGGGCGGTGCTCAAATTTCATCAGTTCCTCATCGGGCAAAGGAGCATGCCGATGTGGTGGTAGTAGGGGAGGGCGAGCCTCTTTGGCCCATACTTTTAAAAGATTTTGCAAATAAAGAGTTGAAAGATTTTTATGTGTGTTCGCCTGTTCCTTTCGATGGAAAAGGATCGACTGTTTATCAGATGTTTTCTTATTACGATTTGAAGAATGTTCCCACTCCTTTAAGATATTTATATAAAAAGAAATATGAATTCGACACTGTGTTTGCTTCGCGTGGGTGTCCAATCAATTGTGATTTTTGTTCTGTTTCATCTATTTTTGGATGTCAAACCCGTTTGCGCCCTGTGGATGATGTGGTGAAAGAAATCGACACTTTTAAGAATTTCTATTATTTATTGGATGATACCGTTTTTGGAAGACCTTCCAGTTATGATTATTACACCGAATTGTTCGATGCTATAATTAAACTTCCAAAGAAACGTTTTTGGACAGGTCAGGCAAATCTCGATGCTGCTTCAACTCCTGAGGGCAGAGAAATCATTCGAAAGGCGGCACAGGCCGGATTGTTGTATGCTTCTATAGGAATTGAATCCATTAATCCGGAAGTGATGAAAACCGCCGGCACACTTAAAAAGAATGGAGTGAAAACTTACGATATGGCGATTCAGGAAATGCAGGAAAACATCCGTTTCATTCAAGAGCAGGGCATAGTGATTTCGGGATGGTTTACTATTGGCTACGATCAGGATACGATACAAACTTTTTACGATACCTTGCAATTTTGCGAAGACAACAATCTTATTCCTATAATTAATGCTCTTGAAGCCTTGCCCGGAACCCAATTGTTCGATCGTCTGACAAAAGAAAACCGCATTGATACCAAAAAAACCATCAATGTTTCGCACCCTGTTTTAAGGGATGAAGAAGTTTTAATTGCCTTGAAAAAGGTGAATAAGAAAGGCTTCACTTTTCGCCAGAATCTAAAAAGAACAATGTTTTATGCAAAATATTTTGATAGAGATACAAAAAAGGTGAACGATAAAATCCACAATAAGATATTTAAGTTTATTTTCACTTTCGTGCTTCAAAACAAACTAAAAAAGGGCGTAATTGGTTATATCAATTCGAGTAACAATTAAAAATGAAGCAGAACTCAAAAACTGACAAAATGGCAGGTTTTTGCTAACTTAGTTTCCTTACTCGTGTCAAAATAATTACTTTCTACCAACTAAGTTTCCTCATATAGCATAAAGTAACTACTTTCCGTCAACTGAGTTTCCTTAGTTACCCAAAAGTAATTACTTTTCGACAACTGAGTTTCCTTACTTCTGCCAAAGTAACTACTTTGTGCCAACTAAGTTTCCTTACTTCTGCCAAAGTAATTACTTTCTGCCAACTGAGTTTCCTTACTTGTGCCAAAGTAACTACTTTCCGCCAACTGAGAATCCAAGTATATAGGAAAGTGAAATATTTTGGCTATTCAAGATATTGGCTCGAAGTCAAAATAAAATCTTCATTTTAGCACGGAAATAAACCTTTTTAAGAATTCAGAATTTTATAGAATTTGATTTTAATCACTTGGAATTTAAGATTTTGAATTATGGTTTTGGGTTTTAACTTCACCCCCTGTTAGTAGAAATTACGCAACTTTCCTATCCCAGCAGTATTTTTAAGAAAAATCCAATGTTGATTAATAAAAACAAAAAAGCTGCCACGAAAGCGTTTTTCATTTCCAACAAATACTTTGATAAGTAAATCGAAAAAGGAATTCCCAACAGCAAAAGGGAGGGCAAAAAATATTCGCCTGAAAATAAAATTATAAATAAGCTGATTAAGGTATAGGAGTTTAGAACAGCCATTTTCTTTCTGAAATTGATGTTTTGATCGTTCGTAGCCGATAAACTCCTGAGAAACGCAAAGAGAAAAACCACTCCAATAAGCGAAACCCAAATGATTTCAGAAGTGCTTAAGTCTAAATTGATAAAATGAAAATGCAGCAAAATATCATTTGGAATATTGTAAATTGTTGAAGTCTGATCAATTACATACAGATAAGTTCCATAAAACAGATAAGGACCCGCGAAGCCAAACAGACTTATAAGCCATTCGCGCCAGGTGAAAATTCGATATATAATAAATGAAAACCAAACTAAGAATATGAAAAAAATGAATGGCGACCATACAAATGCAAGCAATGAAATCAGAAAAGATGAGTAAAAAGCTTCGTCGAAGGGGTTGTGCCGAGTCGGAATAGCCAGTAATAAATGCAACGAAATCGTTATAGTGAAAACTCCAATAACTAAAAAAGGGCTAATAGAATAGTTAGATAAAAATAGAGTGAACATGAAAAATACGCCCGAAACAACTAAAGAGTTTTTCGAAACAATACCATTTGAAGTGGCAATGCTATTTAAATATAAAGCTGCCGAAATAGTTATTAGAAATAATATAAAATTGAAAATCAGGGGAGCATTCTTGATGAATCCGGTGAGCAGGCTAATAATAACTTCAGTATGCATTCCTCCAATTGGTTTTATGGAAGAAAAATAAAACATAATCGCAGCACAAGCAACAAAATAAACTAAAACGAGAATTAAATTGAAAGTATAATTCTTCTTGAATAGGCTGAGTATCATGTTGTATTACCTAAAGGATGAGTTCCGTTGGTGCTATAAACACATAATTTAACCCAAATTATAAAATCATTGAATCCTGAAGTTCAGATAATAAATCCTGCCCAATATCCTTCCTGAAGTACATATTATTAAAAGAAATAAGGCCAATTTTATAGTAGGAAACATCAAGAGCTTGTTTCATATATTCACCTATTGAAGTAACAGCCATAACCCTTCCTCCATTGGTTATCAGTTTGTCATCCTCATCAAAGCTTGTTCCGGCATGAAATACTAAATGAGGAGTCGATTTATTACGGAAACTAATGGGAAAATGTTTTTGAAATTCTTTGGGATATCCGCCAGAAGCTAAAATAACGGTAGCAGCAAATGAAGGATTAACTGATAATTCAAATTCGTCAAGAGTTCCTGCAGCAATGCGTTCGAAAAGTTCAATAATATCATTATTGATTCTTGGTAAAATTGCTTGTGTTTCAGGATCTCCTAAACGACAATTATACTCAATTAAATAGGGGTTTCCATCTGAATTCATTATTCCGAAGAAAATAAATCCTTTATAATCTATCTCTTCATTTATTAAACCTTGCATCGTTGGTTTGATGATACGCTCTTCAATTTTGCTCATGAATTCCTCATTTGCAAATGGAACAGGAGAAACTGCTCCCATCCCACCGGTGTTAAGTCCTGTATCGCCCTCTCCAATTCTTTTATAATCTTTCGCTTCCGGCAAAATAACATAAGATTTTCCATCCGTTGCTATAAAAACAGAAAGCTCAATTCCTGATAAAAACTGTTCAATTAGAACTTCCTTATAAGCACTATCATCCGAATAATCCTTCAGCATTTTATTAAGAATCTGGATGGCTTCTTCTTTATCCTGACAAATAACAACTCCCTTTCCCGAAGCTAAACCATCAGCTTTTAGCACATAAGGAGGATTATTTTGGTCAATAAAATCAATTCCATCCTTCAAAGTATCAATTGAAAATGTTTTAAAAGAAGCGGTCGGAATATTATTTCTGAGCATAAACTCTTTTGCGAAATGCTTACTTCCTTCTAACATTGCTCCTTTGCTACTTGGACCAATAACCTCTATGTGAGATGTGTCATTCTGTTCCCTGAAATAATTGTAAATGCCATTTACAAGAGGTAGCTCGGGTCCTACAACAATGAGTTGAATATTCTCTGATAATGCAAAATCCTTCAGCTTATCAAAATCGCAAATATCAATATCAACATTCACCCCACATTCACTTGTTCCGGCATTTCCCGGGGCAATATAAAGCTTATTAATATAACTGCTTTGAGACATTTTCCATGCAAGTGCATGTTCTCTTCCTCCTGAACCGATTAATAAAATGTTCATTTCATTTGGTGTTTTAAATCAAAGTATTATCTAAGATGATTGGTTTTTAAAACAATATTGAGATGAAAAAATCAACTATCCTTCAATTAAAATAGGATTATCCACTTTAGTGTCGAGTAATAAAAGTGTGTTAATCTCAAACATATTAGTAAGATAATGAAATTTCATTCCTTTAATATAGTCAGGTTTAATTTCCATAATATCCCGTTCATTATCAATGGGTAAAAAGATATTATTAATGCCTGCATTTCTGGCAGCAAGTATTTTTTCCTGAATTCCGCCAACGGGTAAAATTTTCCCTCTTAGCGTAATTTCTCCGGTCATAGCAATCTGTTCTTTCACTTTTCTTTGAGTAAAAGCAGAAGCAATTGCGGTAAACATGGTGATGCCTGCTGAAGGTCCATCTTTGGGGGTTGCTCCTTCAGGTATATGGATATGAACGTTCCAGTTTTGGAAAACATCAGGCGAAATTGAAAAAGTTGAGCAATGCGATTTGAAATATTCTAAAGCAATTGTGGCCGATTCTTTCATGACATCTCCTAAATTTCCGGTTAAGGTAAGAATTCCTTTTCCTTTGCTTAAGCTAACTTCAATAAAAAGAATGTCACCACCAAATGGTGTCCATGCCAATCCTGTAACTACTCCTGCAACTTTATTATCAGTTAGCTTATCATGACGAAATAAAGGCAATCCCAAAATTTCTTTTAATTCGCTTGATTGAATTTTAGCAGAGTATTTTTCTTCATTAGCAATAAACTTAGCTCTATTTCTAATAACCTTGGCTAAGGTTTTTTCAAGTGCCCTTACACCGGCTTCACGAGTATAATTTTCTGCAATCTCCTGAATAATTTGCTTTTCAATATTTACTTGAGATTTTTTAATCCCATGCTCCGATAATTGTTTTGGGATTAGGTGACGAACAGCGATTTCTAATTTTTCTTCAATAGTATATCCATTCAATTCAATCACTTCCATTCTGTCGCGAAGGGCAGGATGAATAGTTGAAAGAGTATTAGCTGTGGCAATAAACATCACTTTTGATAAGTCAAAGCCTGTTTCGATGAAATTGTCGTAAAAAGCATTGTTTTGTTCTGGGTCAAGCACTTCAAGCAATGCAGCAGCGGGATCTCCATTAATATTCATGCCAAGAATTTTATCAATTTCATCTAAAACAAAAACAGGATTAGCCGATTTTGCTTTACGAATATTTTGAATAATACGGCCTGGCATAGCCCCAATATATGTTTTGCGATGTCCTCTTATTTCGGCTTCATCCCTTAATCCACCCAATGAGATGCGTACATATTTTCGGTCGAGAGCTCTTGCTATAGATTTCCCCAGTGAAGTTTTCCCAACTCCGGGAGGGCCAACGAAACATAATATAGGAGATTTTAAGTCACCTTTAAGTTTTAAAACTGCAATAAATTCAATTATTCGTTCTTTAATTTTATCTAAACCGAAATGATCTTCATCTAAAATCGTGCGAGCACTCGACAGATCGAAATTGTCTGATGTAAGGTCATTCCAGGGAAGTTCAACCATTACTTCCAAATAATTCATTTGTATTGAATAC
>JBAWXL010000154.1:0-11342 GCA_037144095.1 Bacteroidota bacterium | reverse complement strand
ATGCTTATATTGTTCAATATCGTCCGGTCACAACTCCTGAATCGGCATGGACAACTGTAACTACAACTGATACAGGTTTTGTTGTTTCAAGTCTTACGTGTGGTACAGCTTATCAGTGGCATGTAGCTTCGAGTTGCGGTAATTCTTTGACAAGTAATTTAAGTGTTTTTTCGGCGAATATTAACTTTAACACTGCTGCTTGTATTGTTCCTTGTAATCCTCCAACAGGATTGACAACCGCAAACATTACAACAACAGGAGCAACATTAAACTGGCAAGCTTCAAGTGCTGCATTAGCTTATGTTGTTCAATATCGACCTGTTACTGTCCCAGAATCTGCATGGATAAATGTAAATGCTACAACGAATACAATAGTCCTTTCTAATTTGACTTGTGGAACGCAATACGAATGGCATGTTGCAGCTTATTGTAACACAACTGTAAATGGTTTGAGTGCATATTCCACTATTATAAACTTTACAACAGCCGCTTGTGTGATTCCTTGTAATCCTCCAACTGGTCTTAATACAACCAACATAACTACCATAGGAGCCAAATTCAATTGGGCTGCTTCAAGTGGAGCAAATGCTTATATTGTTCAATATCGTCCGGTCACAACTCCTGAATCGGCATGGACAACGGTAACTACAACAGATACAAGCTTTACAATTTCAACTCTTACTTGTGGAACCAGTTATCAATGGCATGTGGCTTCAAGTTGCGGAACTACATCAACCAATAATTCAAGTGCCTTCTCAGCTATTATCAACTTTACAACAGCAGCTTGTGTGATTCCTTGTAATCCTCCAACTGGTTTAACAACAACAAACATTACAACAACGGGTGCTACTTTGAATTGGATTGCTTCTACTAACCTTGGGGCTTATGTGGTTCAATATCGACCTGTTACTTTCCCAGAATCTGCATGGATAAATGTAACAGCTACAACGAATACTATGGTACTTTCCAATTTAGCTTGTGGAACCAATTATCAATGGTATGTGGCAGCATATTGCAGTAATACAGGAACAAGTAGTTTAAGTGCATATTCTGCTATTATCAACTTTACAACAGCTGCTTGCATAATTCCTTGTAACCCTCCAACTGGTTTAACAACAAGCAACATAACCACCACAGGAGCCAAATTCAATTGGGCTGCTTCAAGTGGGGCAAATGCTTATATTGTTCAATATCGTCCGGTTACAACTCCTGAATCAACATGGACAACGGTAACTTCTACGGATACCAGCTATGTACTTTCAACTCTTACTTGTGGAACAGCTTATCAATGGCATGTAGCTTCAGTTTGCGGCACAACATCAACCAATAATTCAAGTGCTTTCTCTGCTATTATCAACTTCAACACTGCTGCTTGCGTAATTCCTTGTAATCCTCCAACTGGTCTAACAACAACCAACATTACAACAACGAGCGCTACCTTGAATTGGATTGCTTCTACTAACTTTGGGGCTTATATTATTCAATATCGCCCTGTTACTGTCCCAGAATCTGCATGGATAAATGTAACAGCTACAACGAATACTATGGTACTTTCCAATTTGGCTTGTGGAACAACTTATCAATGGCATGTTGCAGCATACTGCAGCAGTGCTACAGGTAGTTTAAGTTCATATTCTACTACTATAAACTTTACAACTGGCGCCTGTGTAACACCTTGTAATCCTCCAACTGGTTTAACAACAACAAACATTACAACAACTGGAGCTACATTAAACTGGATTGCTACTACCGGTGTTGGAGCTTATGCAGTTCAATATCGTCCTGTCACGGTTCCTGAGTCGGCATGGATAAATGTAACAGCTACAACGAATACTATGGTACTTTCCAATTTAGCTTGTGGAACCAATTATCAATGGTATGTGGCAGCCTATTGCAGCAATTCTGGATCGAGTGCGCTCAGTGCCTATTCAACCATAATCAATTTCACGACATTAGCATGTTCAACTCCTTGCAATCCTCCTACGGGTCTAAATACAACGACTATAACTACAACAGGAGCAAAATTAAATTGGCTTGCTTCGAGTGGAATAGCTGCTTACCTGGTTCAATATCGTCCGGTGACTACACCTGAATCGGCATGGATAAGCCTTACGGCTACCACCAATACAATGGTACTTTCCAATTTGACTTGCGGAACTCCCTATCAATGGCATGTTGCTTCTATTTGCGGAACTGCCGCCACCAACATTAGTAATTATTCGACCATCATTAATTTTACTACTTTGCCTTGTATCATTAACGCTTGTGCTGCACCAACAGGTCTTTACGTTTCAAATGTAGCTACAAGTATTACAAGCAAAATGCTTAACTGGAACAGCACCAATGCCCTGTTGTATAATATACGATACAGAAAAGTGGGGACTGCTGCTTACACTACCATCACCTCCAATGTTAATTCAAAACTCATAACAGGGCTGCAAGCGGGGCAATATGAATGGCAAGTGCAATCAGTATGCTCAACCAGCTCAGGAGTTGCTTCGGTGAGTGCATGGTCGATGACGGCTACATTTAATGCATCCTTATCCAATATATTTCCAAATCCTGCAAATACCAGCATGGTTCATCTTAATGTAATATCTGAACAACAATCCATTGTAAATGTGAGCATACTGAACCAATATGGGAATGTGGTTAAAAAATATGATCAAACCATAATGCCCGGCCTTGGTGGGTTTGATATTGATGTGGCTAACCTCACAAACGGCATCTATTACGTTCAATTTACAGGCGAGGTGCTGAACGAAATGCAAAAGATAGTCATCATGAAATAGGGATTTTAAAAGATTTCTGTTGAAATTAAAAAACAGCACCTTTATTAGAATGGGGTGCTGTTTTTGTTTTTTGAGGTGAGTGATTGAGATTTCTTTTTGCAATTTTCAACTGAAATAAAACAGCAAGAGAAGTTTACTTTCCGCTTTAATTGCCTTCTAGTTTACGACAAATTTATGGGTACAAAAATGAGTTTGTCTATAAATTCGATACCTCCAACATTTCCTTCTTGAGGATGTGTTATTCAAATATAAATTATTGCAAATTATCCTGTATTTCAAGCAGAATTACAAATTCTAATCAGCAAATATTTGTTGCTCAGAAGTAATGATAAACTTCTATTTTATAGAATGCTTTTTTGCTTTTGATTTAGTTGTGCGGTATTGAGTTTCGGCTAACTCTTGCTTTTGTTTTTCTATCAATTCACTAAACTCGTGCTTTTCCTCTTCTGTCCACGGTTTGTCAATTACATAAAAATCAATTTCTTTTGGTTCTTTAATGAGTCCCATTTTGCTATTTGTTAAAATATTGGTTTATTAATCTTTTTGCTGCAATTGTATCAATATACATTTTTGTGCCTTTAAAATGAGTTGCAAAGAGTGTTTCTTCATAATGTTTTATTAGGGCTGTTTTTGCATCAAAAGAAACATAACCATCAAACTTATTTTCAAAGGATAATTTGCAAGCAAATGCAACCAGATTTCCAGGGACTCCTTCATAAAGTTTATGTTTTCCTTTATTAAACCTGGCATTTTCGATGAGGTGCATATAAATATGGTCAGTTTCGATGCTAATGGATAGTAGCCCTTGAATTATGGTTTCATTATTTTCAATTACAAGTTTAAACACTTGTCGATTATTTTGTTTGATTTCTTTTTTCCAATCAAAAAGCCAATTCCCTTTTATTATTTCATTAAATGATTTTAAAGTTAAAGGAAAAATTTCAGTATTAAGAACATCACCCGAAATAGTATTTCTGATTGAGTTTGTTAAACAATCAATTTCAATTTCTAATAAGTTTTTTACCTGACTTTTCATTTGTCAAAGATACGAATAATATTGGAATATTACCTGAGAATACGGGGCTAAAAATAATTTTGACTGAAATCAAATAATAAATTCGACTTTGAAATCTTTTTCGACTCTTTTAAAATCTTCATCAATAGTTCCAATAATTAATCCAAAAGATTTAGCAACACAGCTTTGGTAAGCATCATCAAAATCAAGTTTATATTTAGTTGAAACTTTACGGGCTTTTTATAATCAGACAGTGGCAAACCTATATGCTCAATTCGTGCTAGAATGTCATCTAAAAACAAATCCAATACCTCCTGTTTTCCCAGTTTGAAAAGTATTACAGCTATCGAATGAAGAGAAAAGTCTGATATAAAATTGCTCCTTTCCTAATATTGAGATATTCTTTACACTTCTCACTCCTTTCCTGACTTAATAGAATTTCAAGAAAGATATTCGTATCAATTAATACTTCTCCATTCAGTTGCTTTATATTGTAAACACCAGCATGGTTCATCTTGATGTAATATCCGAACAACAATCCATTGTAAATGTGAGCATGCTGAACCAATATGGGAATGTGGTTAAAAAATATGATCAAACCATAATGCCCGGCCTTGGTGGGTTTGATATTGATGTGGCTAACCTCACAAACGGCATCTATTATGTTCAATTTACAGGCGAGGTGCTGAATGAAATGCAAAAGATAGTCATCATGAAATAGTGATTTTGAAAGATTACTGTTGAATTTAAAAAACAGCACCTTTATTAGAATGTAGGTGCTGTTTTTGTTTTTTGAGGTGAGTGATTGAGATTTCTTTAAGAAAACATCATTTCAAATAAATATGTGTATATTTGCTATTCATAACTAAAATGAAATATCATGAAAAAATCATTATCCCTTTTATTAGTCTTGTTACTAAGCGCAAGTCTTTGGGCACAAAGCCCTCAGAAAATGAGTTATCAGGCTGTCATACGCAATGCAAGTAATGCGCTCGTAACCAATCATTCTATTGGCATGAGAGTTAGTATTTTGCAAGGTTCTGCCACCGGAACGGAAGTATATAAAGAAACTTACAATCCTAATCCACAAACCAATGCCAACGGATTGGTTACTCTTGAAATCGGAAGTGGATTGCCAATTTCAGGAACCTTCTCAGCTATAAACTGGGCAAATGGTCCTTATTTTATTAAAACTGAAACTGACCCTCTTGGAGGAACCACCTATAGTATTATAGGAACAAGCCAACTTTTAAGTGTTCCTTATGCTTTATTTGCTGCAAATGGAGGTGGGGTAACAGGAGCAACCGGTGCGACTGGATCTCAAGGTAATACTGGTGCAGTGGGGGCAACTGGTGCTCAGGGAAATATTGGAGTGACTGGAGCGGTAGGTGCTACTGGTATTGGAAGCATTGGCGCTACAGGTCCAATTGGTAACTTAACAAACGGAACTTCAATAGGTCAAATGCTATATTGGAATGGTACTTCATGGGTAACGATTAATCCAGGTACAGAAAATGAAACATTAAGTTTTTGCGGTGGGATTCCTACGTGGGGTCCATGTCCAAGTACTTTAGTCCTTGGCGGATATTCACAAGGAGGAATCATTTTTTATATTTTTCAACCTGCAGATCCAGGATATGTTGCCGGGCAGATTCATGGTTTAATTGCGGCACAAAACGATCAAAGTACAGGTGCTCTATGGGGATGTTCAGGAACATTAATAAGTGGCGCTGATGGGACAGCTTTAGGCACAGGTAATCAAAATACAATTGATATTGTAACTGGTTGTTCAACTTCAGGTATTGCAGCAAAACTTTGTAGTGATTTAATTTTAAATGGCTATAATGATTGGTATTTACCAAGCAAAGATGAGCTAAATAAACTATATCTAAATTATTCTTTGGTTGGGATATTTACTCCAACTTCATATTGGAGTTCTACAGAATATGATGCTACAAATGCATGGTATCAGGGATTTCCTGGAGGATATCAAGGAAGTGGAGGACCGAAGAATAGTAATAGCGCTGTGCGTGCAATTCGTAAATTTTAAATTATTATTTAAAACAATATAGGAATAAATATCAAATATAATCATGGAAAAAATAATATTTAATTTTGAAAATATCCAACGTAACGAGAATAAGATTGTTTCAATTGTTCATAATTGTAATTATAATTCTACAGATAAAATATTATCTAATAAGTACAATCATGATTATGTTTATGATGCCATTTATTGTTCTCAAACCAATGACAAAAATGTTTATGTTGATAGTGATTTAATAAAAGAATGGGATTTAATAAAGTGCATAAATGAAGATGGTTCTGAAAAACAAATAGCACTTCAAATTGAACCAAATGAATCAGATATTGTTTATGTTTTTAAGTTAAAAATATATGATTGGGTTAAAGATGGTTTTATTGTAATAGATTGCATTCCATATAAAAACCTTTATAAAACATATAAAATTGAAATAATAGGACCAAAAGCCGATTCAAAGCAGTGGTATGTTACACGTAAGAATGATTAATTTCCATAAAGTAGTAGGCTTTATATATTAAGATAATTTTATATAAATAAAATAGTTTTACCTCATGAGCACCAACAGTCAAAATTTGCATTGCTCTTATACTGAATTTGCATAATTAAAAATCACTTACATTGATTTAGAAAATACCCTTTTTATTAAAAATCAATCCCATAATTATTTTTCTTCTTGGTTTATCCAAATCATTAAATAAAATAGTAATTTTGCACTTATATTTAAACTGTACTATAAAAAATCAGACATGAATACTACATTGAAAATAAAAAATATTGTTTGGACTGGTATTTTACCAAATATTGAATTTGACAGATACTTTTTCGTTAAAAATAATATTTTTAATGAAAGTGAGATATTACCAAATTCTCAATTTGGACGTATCGGAACAACCCAATTATTTACTACAAAATATTATCTTTCAAGTAATATTATTGCAAATCCTACCCCAGGCGTTCCCCCGATAAATCATTTAGTTTTAAATTCAATTGATCCTTCCATTAAGGATGATTTAATTAATGAAAAAATGATTTCAATAATTAAAAGTGGAGAAATTATTGAATGTACTGGATTAGGCATAAACTTTAATTGGTTTATAACTTTAGATTTTGAAGAAACAAGCCATGAAATTGGAAAATCTTTTTTTTATAGCAATGAAATAAAGTTGATTTCTCGATTTTTCAACACTGAGGATGCAGAATATGGTATTTATGTAAGTAAAGATTTTAAAAATTCTCGTTTAAAACTTGATGTAAAACCTATAATATACCAAGCTATAGCAGACCCATCAGTTAAAAATAGAGGATTTAATTTTGCTTTTAATTTCCATTTTGATATAGTAAATAAAAATGATTATTCAGAAGTCATAGAAATACTTAAAAAATACAATGATTTTAAAGAAGAATCAGAATTAATAATCTCAATTTATAAATAGTTGTTGCAATGGAATCCGAAAATATAAATATGTATTCCTTGATGGGGTTATCCATAATTGATGATTTGCCAATTATAGAAAGCAATTCAGCACTTATTCAAGGAACTATAATTATTTCTTCAATAAGTACAACTGGTGTTAGTATGAATTCATTTTCCATGAATAATCAAGACGTAAATAGAATGGTTTCTTTTTTTGATTTCTGTGCTCGAAAAGAAAGGTATCTCACCTTAGCCATTGATAATTTATTAAAAAAAAATGAATACTTACAATTAACCATTCAATTTAATGATGACTTAATCGATGAGGATGAATTTGAGGAAGAATTAGAAAAAAATGAAGATAAATATCTAATTAAAATGAATCCTGCTTTTGTAGAATCTGATTTCAATATTATATCTTCGATTATTCAAAAGTTAAATAGAAATTTCTCTAATGATGAGATTTCTGAACTATTTGCTATCCCTTTTGATAAGTCAAATAAATTTATTCAAGAATTTAATAAATCAAATCAAAAGTACATTAATGGCTAAATACAATTACCCAGGTGATTCAATTGAATGTAATGGGTCTGAGATTATCTCTAGAAAAATTATTCCTTCTGCTTTTATGGAGATTATTGCAATTGGGAAATGCAAAACTTATAAATGTTCATTAAATAGCGAAGCAACTATTAATAAAGAATTACCAGAACCAAAAACTCCGATTTATAAGCAAACTTCTCATGTTAATTTAGGCGACATCCTTGAAGGTGAAAACATCTCTTTAGCGATATTTTGCAAGAAGAATTTAAAGATATTTGTTGTCCCATATTCAGGAAGGCATAAAGCACAAAAGACAATTACAGATTGCTATACATTTGCTGAAATTACTATACAGTGTAAAGGGATTCCTAAAACACCACAAATACAAACTAATAGATAGTTACAAAAATGTAAATTATTTATTGCTCCCCAGTTCGACTGAGGGTCCAACCTCAGTTGCCCATATATTAACAGGCTTTTGCCTGAATTAATCTAAACAAAAAATCCCGCCCTCCAAAAAAGAGCGGGATTTTTTATGCTGCTTTAAGGATATGCTAACAAGACTAATGATTCACAGCATTTATCTATGTTAAACTTTTAAACGCAAAGCTCGCAAAGATTTTCCGCAAAGAGCCACGGAGAGGGGGAAACTGCATCTTAAAGCACTCGCATTAATTGATTTGAATAAATTTTTGTAATTTTATATTCAGAAAAATGAGAAGCATAAATAGATGGATGCGTATGTCCCCTTTTGAGTTGCTTATATAAAAATAAGCAATGCCGTTAATCGAAATTAAATAATTTGTATTTTTGTAAAAACAAATATCATGACTGAATTTGAATTAAAGAAAAAACTGATTGGGAAAATAAATCAGACTAATAATAATGTGCTATTGGAAGAGATGTATCGATTAATCGTAAATGAAGAATCGGACGATAGTTTATATGTGCTTTCTGATGAACAAAATCAAGCTGTTGAAGAAGCACAGATGCAATTTAAAAACGGACAGTTTTTAACAAGCCGGCAAGCCGACAAAAACATTGATGAATGCTTAGGCAAATAATCTCCGTTCGGCTTAGTTTCCAACCTCAGTCGCCTATATCTACTTAGGCTTAGTCTATAATTCACCAAACACAAAAAATCCCGCTCTCCAAAAAAGAGCGGGATTTTTCATTATTCTCTTAACCTCAATACTTCAAAATCATTTTTATCCGGCTTAAAAACCGATATGAAAAAAAATAAGTATCTTTGTATAAAAATAGCAACATGATTCGCACTATTGTAACCCCTTCAAATACCGACCTGCATGTATTAATTCCTAAAGAATATGTGGGTAAACAAATAGAAATCCTTCTGTTTTCAGTGGATGAGACCAAAGAATCGGGAATAAAAGAAATTGTTAAAGAAAGCTCCTCTATTGACACAGTTGGAACTTCAGATGAGGCTTGGTTGACATTGTCGGATGAGACATTGTCGGATATTTGGGACACGCCGGAAAATGAAATCTGGGATGATTACTATTTAAAACTAAATGAAAAAACCAATGTATAATCAAGGGGATATTGTTTGGATAAAGTATCCGCTGACTGAGCGTCCCGAAAAATTAAAAATACGTCCTGCTGTGGTGGTAAGTCACCAAAAATCCAATCAGCTCGATCATGACATCCTAATTTGTCCCATCACTTCTACTCTTCGGAAATCTATTTTTTCAATCGAACTTCATAGCAATGAACTCACAGTTCCTTTGCCATCACTTAGTGAAATTAGGTGTAATAAGATTTATACTATTAGAGTTGAAAATGTGATCAGTAAATTTTCAACTCTTGAATTACAAAAGTTAAAGAATGTGATTGATATTGTTTGTATGTCTTTCACAGGATGAATACCCTCCCCTTCTAAGCTGCATATATTAAAATAAGCTATACATTCAAGCCAACCAAAATCCCGCCCTCCAAAAAAGAGCGGGATTTTTTATGCTGCTATACGGATATGCTAACAAGCATTATGATTCACAGCATTTATCTATGCTAAACTTTTAAACGCAAAGCTCGCAAAGGTTTTCCGCAAAGAGCCGCGGAGAGGGGGAAACTGCATCTTAAAGCACTCGCATTAATTGATTTGAATAAATTTTTGTAATTTTATATTCAGAAAAATGAGAAGCATAAATAGATGGATGCGTATATCCCCTGTCATAATTGTGGCGGTTTTTATCTTCCCGGAAAGGAGAAAACTTATATCGCCCAGCCTTACGAAATTTTAAAAATTGTCGTAATTCAGAACTATTGCCATTTTTATTTTAAAAAGGGGACGAAAGTATGTGCTGAGCTGAGTTTGAAAACAGCAAACCGCTTGCTCGATCCTGAGATATTTTTCAAAGTGAATAAATCGATGATGGTGAATCTCGAAGAGACTTGTGCAATCTGTAAGCAAAACTTTGATTTCAGGATGAAATTGAACAATGGGGAGATTGTTAAACTTTCACGATTTAATTACTTGAAATTGATTTATTTAAAACACATTTATCCCGATTTGCTCAAACATCTGAAATGTTAAAAAATAGCAGTTCGTCATTTTTTTTCCCTTTTTCGATTAAACACACCTTATTTTTGTATATCGAATTAAATCTAATTAATAATCTTAAAAACAAATCACCATGACAAAAATTTTACATTTCATTCGCTTTATTTTAGTTTTTAACATGCCAACTAAAATTAATGACTTTATCACCTATGCAGGTGCAAAATACAATAGCATGCACAGCAAGTCGCGCTATACTCCGCTTGCCAGTAAGCTTACCGACCTGAACGATTCGATTACGGCTTTAGATACTGCTCAAAAAGGCACAAAATCGAAACCTCCAACCGTCAGTACTTCGGACCGTGACAAATGTTTTGAAACGGCTAAAAAGAATATTCATATTGTAGGCAGCAGTGTGCAGCAAATGGCAGACGATGATCCTGAAAATGCCGAAATCACTATTAAAGAAGCTGGTTTTGATGTTAAAAAAGTTAGTATTCGTCAGAAGCAAACCACAAAAGTTGAAAAGGGTACAGAGCCTAATAGTGCTTATGTTACCGGTGAAGGTGCAGGTGGGCATAACTTTCGTATGAGCACTGACAACGAGACCTGGACCATTTTGTTGGGAAGCAGAGATTCTCATAAGATTGTTAGGGGGTTGACAAGTGGCACGGTTTATTACTTTCAAACTTCTTTGGCTTTGAATGATGGTGAGGAAGGCGAATGGAGCGATAGTGTTTCAATTCGCATTGATTAACGCGTTTTCGATATTGTATAATTGATGGTACTGGAAATTTAAATGGCATCTTCTGAAAAGAAGTTTAACTTTATTTCCTCACTTTTTTACGAATTTTAAAAAACTGTTCTCATAACCATCGTTACAATCGATGGAACCATTAACACAATCGATGGAACCATCAACACAATCGATGGAACCATTAATACAATCGATGGAACCATCAACACAATCGATGGAACCATCAACACAATCGATGGAACCATTAATACAATCGATG
>JBAWXL010000153.1:0-11391 GCA_037144095.1 Bacteroidota bacterium | reverse complement strand
ATTACCAAAGGCATGAGCCAACAGGAATTTTATTATTATTTCGATATAGCGGAATTGGGCGTTGAGGCGGGTGATGATATTGAATATTATTTTGAAGTATGGGATAATGATGCCCTAAAGGGCAGCAAAGCGACGCGTTCACAGAAAATGGTTTTTAAAGTTCCTACTTTGGATGAAATTCAAAAAGAAACCGAACAAAACAACGAAGACGTCAAGGACAAGATGGATCAAGCCATCAAAGATATAAGTCAATTGCAAAAGCAAATCGAGGAGATGAACAAGAAAATGTTGGACAAAAAAACCTTGAATTGGCAAGAGCGCAAACAAATTGAAGACCTGCTCAACAAGCAACAGCAGATGCAAAAAAATGTGGAAGAATTGAAAAATCAGATACATCAGAACAACATCAAGGAGAAACAATTTAACACTGTTGACCAAAATATATTGGATAAAGAAAAGCAATTGGAAGATTTGTTCAACAAACTCATGACCGACGACATGAAAGATATGTTCAAGCAAATGCAAGAAATGATTGATAAGCTCGACAAGAACAAGGTGAACGATATGTTGGACAAAATGAAACTCTCCAACAAAGATATTGAAAAGGAACTTGATCGCAACTTGGAGTTGTTCAAACAACTCGAGTTTGATAAAAAGATGACCGAAACGATAGATAAACTTCAGAAACTTTCAGATCAGCAGCAGAAGCTATCGGAGCAGACCAAAGACGAAACCAATAAACAAGAGGACTTGTTGGAAAAACAAAAGGACGTCAACGATCAGTTTAACGATGTGAAAAAGGATGTTGAAAGGCTCAACTCTCTCAACAAAGAACTTGAAGACAAAAAGAACTTAGAGAAGACTGAAGAAAAACAGGACGCCATTCAGCAAGAGCTCAACAATAGTCAGAATAGCCTACAAAACAACAAGCGCAAAAACGCCTCAAAGTCGCAACAAAATGCCTCCGAGCAGATGAAGCAGATGGCGGATGAGATGAAAAAGAATCAAGAAGAGATGGAACAAGCCGCCGCAGAGGAAGACGAAAGGGCGTTGCGCGCCATTTTAGAAAACTTGGTGAATGTATCGTTTGGGCAGGAAGCGTTAATCGGAAAACTTCAGACCACTAATATTTCGGATCCAAAGTTTACCAATATTATGGATAAGCAAAAAGAGTTGAAGGATGATTTAAAAATGATAGAAGATTCCTTGTTAGCTTTGAGCAAACGACAGGTGGCAATTCAGCCAATTGTGAATCGAGAAATAACGCTGATAAACGACAATGTGGGCAAAAGCCTAGAGTATCTTCAGGATAGAAATGTATCTTATGCACAATCTACGCAACAGTATGTGATGACATCTGTAAACAATTTGGCATTGATTTTAGCTGAATCTTTGCAGCAAATGCAACAACAAATGCAATCGAAATCCTGCAAATCCGGTAAGAGTAGCAAGTGCAACAAACCGGGAAGTGGAAAGCCCTCGGCAGCCACCATGAAACAAATGCAGGAGAAATTGAACAAACAGATGGATGCATTAAAGAAGCAAATGGAAGATGGGAAAAAGAAAGGCGAAACAGGGAAAAAGGGCGAAAACGGACAGCAATCTACAAGTGAGCAATTAGCTCGCCTTGCTGCGCAACAGGAAGCCATTCGCCAAATGATGAAGCAATATGGCGACGAATTGAAAAAAGAAGGTGTTGGCAATGATGGAAAGGTGAGTGATATGATGAAACAAATGGAACAAACGGAAACAGATCTCGTGAATAAAATGCTGAATTCGGAAACTATGAAACGGCAGCAAGAAATTTTAACACGGCTGTTAGAGTCCGAAAAGGCTGAGAAAGAAAGAGAATTGGATGATAAAAGAGAATCAAATGAATCAAAAATCAAAAATTATAGTAACCCAAATCAATTTTTCGAGTATAAAAGATTAAAATCAAAAGAACTCGAATTGCTCAAAACAATACCCGTAACTTTAACCCCATTTTTTAAGTATAAAGCGAACGAGTACTTTTATAATTTTGCAGATTGATGAAAAAGCACACAATAAAAATAAAATCAGATTTACAAGAGATTCACGAAGTTGAAAAATTTGTGGAGGATATTTGCGATTATTACAACATAAATAATTCGTATTTCGGAAACATTATTGTTGCAATCACTGAGGCTGTTGAGAACGCCATACAACATGGGAATAAAAATGACGCGGCAAAACGTGTAAGCATCCTATTTGATTCCACCAAAAAAGGAATTTCTTTTACCATAGAAGACGAAGGAATAGGCTTTGACTCAAGCATTATTCCTGATCCTACCAATATTGAAATTAAATTAGAGAATAAAGGTACAGGTATCTTTTTAATGAAAACGCTCGCCGATGAAGTTTGTTTCAGCGAAAACGGACGAAATGTCAAACTTATTTTTAATATTTCTTCAATCAACCCGGAGGTGTATATAACAAGAAAACAATATGTTGAAGAGTATTTAAAAAACAAAAAAGGTATATTCGAAAAGAACAAATAATATTAATGACTCTCAACAAAATAAACTTCTTTGCTCAAAACGTATCCCAACCTGTCAAAAAGAAAAAATTGATCCGTGCATGGCTTTTACTTTTACTACAAAAAGAAGTTGAATCCTTATCATCTGTCGAAATTAATCTTATTTTTTGTGATGATGAATACCTATACCAACTGAACACCAAATATTTAAAGCACACAACACTTACTGATATTATTACCTTTGATTATTCGGAAGACAATCATCTAAAAGCGGATGTGTTTATAAGCACTGAAAGAGTTAAAGAAAACGCGAAACTATTCTCACAAACCTTTACGGATGAGATTTCACGGGTCATGGCTCATGGACTATTGCATGTTTGTGGTTATAAAGACAAAACGGCTAAAGCAAAAGCGATTATGACTGAAAAAGAGAATTTTTATTTGGATTTACTAAATGATTTTACAAACCAAAGCAATGCTTAAAATTGGTAAAGCAAATAATGTTTTTTCTCTAACGACTCTACTGATACTTTTTTCTATACTCGTAGTATTGCGATTTATTTATCCACCAACAAATGTTCTTTCTTGGGATGTATTTGGTTATTATTTGTATCTTCCCTCGAAATTTATTTACCATGATTTAGGTCTTTCTGACCAAACGTGGCTTAATAAACTTATTGCCCAATATAATTCTACAGCAACCCTATATCAAGCCTATGTAGGACCTATAGGGAAATGGGTTATGAAGTATTCAATGGGTATGGCGATTTTATATATGCCGTTTTTCTTTTTGTCACATGCGTTAGCCCCTATTTTGGGCTATCCTGCTGATGGATTTTCGCTGCCATATCAATATGGAATTGCTATTGGTGCCTTGATTTATACTTTTGTAGGGTTGGTGTTTTTTAGAAAGATTTTGTTGCATTATTTTAGTGACAAAACAGCAACGCTGATAATGATTTTAACCATTTTGGGAACAAATTATCTAAATCAAGCAAGCGTCGGAAATCTGTTATCCCATAATTTCCTTTTTTCTTTTGTTGCCGCACTTGTATGGTTTACCATTAAGTGGCATGAGAAGCAAAGACTTCTTTACATGCTATTTATAGGCATGCTATCAGGAATAATAACCTTAGTTCGACCGAATGAGGGGGTATGTATCATAATTCCGTTTTTATGGGGTGTTTTTAATAAGGAAACCTTGGTCGAAAAGCTAAAATTGATTTGGAAAAATAAATTACAAGTAAGCGTTGCAATACTTGCTTTTGTATTAGTACTTCTTCCCCAATTCTATTATTGGAATAAATATACGGGCAGTTATATATTTTATAGCTATCCCAATCCTGGCGAAGGACTTGATTTGTTATCACCACACATTTCTAATTTCTTATTCAGTTTTAGAAAGGGATGGTTTGTTTACACTCCTATGGTAATATTCTCATTGGTAGGGCTAGTTAATTTATATAGAAAACGGAGAGAGATTTTTTCCCCAATTCTTATTTATTCATTAGTATCCTTTTATTTGATTTCGAGTTGGACGTGCTGGTGGTATGCTGGTGGATGCTATAGCCAAAGAGCTATTATTTCTTTATTCGTTGTGTTGGCAATTCCTTTAGGATTTTTTATTGAGAGATTAATAGAAATGAAGTGCTATTTAAAATATGGAATTTATATTCTTATGGTTTTTATTGTAGGTTTAAATTGTTTTCAATTTTGGCAATTTCAAAAGGATATTTTAAAACACGATGGCATGACAGAAAAATATTATTTAGCGATTTTTGGAAAAACAAAAGCTCCCACAAATGCTTCAGAAATGCTTCTTGTTGATAGGTTGGTCACAGGGATTGAACATATGACAAATCCCGAGAAATATTACAAAAAGATTCTTGGTGTTTATGATTTTTCGAAAAAAACTCCTGAAACAAACGAGCATTATACTAAAGATCCAAGTGATTCGAATAGTTATTGTCTCGCTATGGATAGTTCCCTTTGTTATTCTCCAGGTCCTAGTATTAAGTACAAAAACATAACAGGGGAATATTATGCTTGGATAAGAGCAAAAGTAGAATATAAATACTCGAAAAATTATGATGACGAAAACGCTCTTCTTGTGATTACATTTGACCATAAGGGAGGTTCGTATAAATATTTCGCAGGAGAACTGAATTGTACAGATTCTTTAAGAACCTCATGGACTTCCAAAACATTTGATTATCAAACTCCTGAGGTAAGAGACATCAACGATGAATTAAAAGTATATGTATGGCATAGAGGAAAGAAAGGTGTATATATTAAGGGTATTAGTGTTGATGTTTATGAACCAATTATAAGTAACTAATACAAATTCAGATAAATAAAACATTGTTTCACGTGAAACTTTTTTATGTTGTTAAAGAAATATGATATAATTGTTGTTGGGGCAGGACATGCAGGATGTGAAGCAGCATCTGCTGCTGCAACTATGGGGTCGTCAGTTTTATTAATAACAATGAATTTGAATTTAATCGCTCAAATGTCATGTAATCCTTCTATAGGTGGCGTTGCAAAAGGTCAAATTGTCAGGGAAATAGATGCGTTGGGGGGCAAAACTGGAATTATTACGGACGAAACAATGATACAATTTCGTATGCTAAATCGTTCCAAAGGACCTGCAATGTGGAGTCCTCGTGCGCAATGTGATAGAATGAAATTTTCTGAAAGATGGCGGTTGGCTCTTGAAAAAAACCCTAATATAGATTTTTGGCAAGATAGTGTGCGGAAGGTCGTCATTAAAAATAATAAAGTTGTTGGAGTTGAAACATTACTCGGAATAAGAATATTAGGGAAAGCTGTTGTACTTACCAATGGGACATTTTTAAATGGGTTGATTCATATCGGTGAAAAGAATTTCAGCGGAGGACGTTTGGGAGAGCAGGCGTCTTTCGGAATAACAGAGTCGTTGGTTAGGGAAGGTTTTGTTACAGACAGGTTGAAAACAGGAACTCCTGTTCGGGTTGATGGTAGAACAATAGATTTTAATAAACTTGAAGAACAACCTGGGGATTTAATTCCCGGAAAATTTTCTTTCACAAAAACTAAATTCTTGAAAGAACAAAGAAGTTGTTACTTAGCCTACACAAATGCTGATGTACATTCGCTTTTGAAAGGTGGATTTGAAAAATCACCTTTGTTCAGAGGTGTTATAAAAGGGAAAGGACCGAGATATTGTCCTTCGATTGAGGATAAAATTGTTAGGTTTGCTGAAAGAGAAAGACATCAACTTTTTGTTGAACCTGAGGGTTGGGATGGCATAGAATACTATATCAATGGATTTTCTTCTTCCTTGCCCGAAGAGGTTCAGTTAAATGCTTTGAGAAAAGTAACAGGGTTTAAAAAAGCCAAGATTTTTAGACCGGGTTATGCTATTGAATACGATTACTTCCCTCCTACTCAACTCAAGGCGACGTTAGAAACAAAAGTTGTTGAGAATTTATATTTTGCGGGACAGATTAATGGAACAACGGGTTATGAGGAGGCCGCAGCACAAGGTTTAATAGCCGGAATAAATGCGCATAATAAAAATTCAAAAAAACCTGAATTTATATTGAAACGTTCAGAAGCATATATCGGAGTTTTAGTTGACGATCTAATTACTAAAGGTGTTGATGAGCCTTATCGAATGTTTACATCTCGCGCGGAATATAGAATATTATTACGGCAAGATAACGCTGATTTACGATTAACTACTTTGGGATATAGGTTGGGTTTGATATCAGAAAAAAGAAACCAAGAGTGTGAAAAAAAAAGAACCCAAATTGGGCAGTTAATCCAATTCATTAAAAAAGAAACCATATTGCCTTCTCAAGTTAATGATTGCCTCGCGAGTGTTGGAACACCGCGGGTATCTCAAAGTACAAAAATTTATAGCTTATTATTGAGACCTCAAATTGACATGCATTCTTTGTTACAGTGTTCTGTGGAATTAAAGCAATTTGTAAAAGACAAGAAATTGCAATCTCAAGAAATTTTGAATGAAACAGAAATTCTTATTAAATACCAATCTTATATAGATAAGGAAAATGAAATTGCTGAAAAAATAATTAAACTAGAAGAAATTAAATTACATGAGGACTTTAATTATAAAGAATTAAAAGCCTTGTCTATAGAGGCTAGAGAGAAGTTAAGTAGAATAAAACCAAAAACAATTGGACAAGCATCTAGAATTAGTGGCGTTTCTCCATCAGATGTAACTATACTTTTAGTACATTTGGGGCGATAATGTTTCACGTGAAACTATAAAAAATGGAACAAATAAATACCTGTGCAATTTGTGGAAAAGGCAACTTTTCTGTTTACTTAGAAAGCAGCGATTATTTTTTAAGTAAAGAAAAGTTTACTATTGTAACCTGCGACAATTGTGAATTTTTGTTTTTGAATCCACGCCCCGATGCGGTGGAAATTTCTAAGTATTATAAATCGGAAGAATATATTTCTCATTCAAATACAAAAAGAGGAGTAATAAATAAAGTTTATCATATTGTTCGGAAAAGAAATCACAAAAAAAAATACAACTTAATTCAAAATCTCAAAAATAAGGGGACACTTCTAGATATAGGTTGCGCTACTGGGGAATTTATAAATTACTGTAGGAATAACGGATGGACAGTAGCGGGTGTTGAACCTGACGAGGATGCTCAAAAGTTTGCAAAAACACAATATAATTTAAATGTGTACCCTGAAAGTTTATTAAAAGAAATTCCAACAAATAAATTTGATGTGATTAGTATGTGGCATGTTTTAGAGCATGTTCATCTACTTGAGCAGAGAATAGGGCAGCTTAAAATTTATTTAAAAAACGATGGGGTTGCTATTATTGCAGTACCAAATGCGGCGTGTAAGGATGCGGAAATTTATAAAGAGTTTTGGGCGGGGTATGATTTGCCGCGCCACCTTTATCATTTTACAAAGAAATCAATTTTAGAACTTTTTAAAAAAAACAACTTTGCTTTAATTGAAACCATACCTATGAAATTCGATTCGTATTATATTAGTATGTTGAGCGAAAAATATAAAACGGGGACGGGCAATGTGGTAAAGGCGTTTTTAAATGGTTATAAATCGAACAGGTGGGCAAAAAGAAATAATAACAATTATTCAAGCCAGATATTTATATTAAAGAAGAATAACGTCAAATAAAGCGTTTAAACAAAACATGTCCCCACTGTAATATGTATTGCTGTTTTATTTAAAAAAACCTTTCAGGCGCTTTAATTTTAAGCCAAAATTTCTCAACAAGTTACAATTCGAAAAACAATGATTGAAAAAAAGAATATCTTAAAAAGAATTTTTTTAGTTTTAGGCGTTGTCGTATTTTTAGTCTTTGTAAATCTAATTTTAAAAAAACAGTTTTTGTCTTCACAAAATGATAGTGAGACGAAAACTAAGAATATTGAAAATATATTAAGAGAGAAAGAAAAACTTTCAATTAATAATTTAGAAAAACTTGTCAGCAAGTCCGAAAATAATTTAGCGTATCTTTTATTTAGTGATAAAAACTTGTCAAGGCTATATGATGACGAAAAGATTTCTTTCTTTTTGTATAGAAGCGATAGCTTAGTCTATTGGTCAAGTAATTCTGTTTCGTTGGATTCAATTCAAAAGGATAAGATATCTGACAGTTGTTTTGTTAAATTATCAAACGGGTGGTACGAATTAATCAAGAGAAAAAAAGGCAATCTTATTGTCATTGCAGCAATTTTAGTTAAATCTGAATATAAATACGAAAACGACTATCTTCATAATGACTTTAATGATGATTTCTGTATTTCAGCAGAGAATGCAAAGGTTTCTAAAACATGGAAGCAATTTATAATAAAAAATTATGAAGGGAAAGCACTTTTTTCCATAGCATATAAAACCAATCCATTTTTAAGCAATTTCCATGAGATTATTATTTTTATTCTTTATCTTTTTGCATTTTTAGCATTATTGTATTTGGTGTACTTAATTTGTTTCGTTTGTTTTATTAATCCGTCACAAGTAGGCATTAGAAAGCTTGCTTTTTTAGTATTAATTGTGATTGCAAGGATATTGCTTTTTTATTTCAAAATTCCTCATGATTTATACAATTTCACAGTATTTAGCCCGATATATTTTGCGTCATCAGAATGGTTGCCATCACTTGGCGATCTTTTAATAAACACAATAATACTTTTCACTATTGCAGTGTTTTTATACAAGAACCCGTTTTACGAACAGGTTAAAATACTCAATAATTGGATTTCGATACTTCTTTCTTTTTCACTTTTTATTTTCTCTGCGCTTCTGTTTTTCTTTGTTATTGACCTACTTCATTCAATCGTTATTGATTCTACAATTTCATATAATTTGAATCAGCTATTTGCAATTAATTTCTTAAGCATATTAGGCTTTTTCATCATTTCGCTTACTATTGTATCTTATTTTTTGATAAGCTACTCGATTCTTGACTTTTTATTTTATTCGACTAATAAAATTATGCACTTATTGACTGGAGTTATTCTTGCATGTATTCTTCTTTTTATTCTTCATCCGTATAATTCATTTCATGACATACAAATTATACTTTGTTTTGTTGTTTTCAATGGTATTTATTTATTCTTTCGATTTAGCAAGGGCAATAAATTTCTTTTTTATGAAATTGTAATTTATTTACTTTTGTTTACGTATTTGACATATTATACTATAAATAAATGTAATACTATTAAGGAAATAGAAAAGAGGAAGTCATTCGCACAAAAATTGTCTTCAGGAGAGGACCCTTTAGCTGAATATATTTTTCGTAATACTCAAAAAGATATTTTAGCGGATAGCATTTTAAAGCAGAAACTCACTAAGCATTTATTAACCGAAAATGATATAAGTGATTATGTTACTAAAAAGTATTTTTTTGGATATTGGGATAAGTATAAAATACAAATAACAGTTTGCAATAATTATGATAGCCTGCTTATTGAACAAACCCAGGAAAAACGAAATTGTATTATGTATTTTGATGATTTGATACGAAGTCTCGGTAAAAACACAAGTTGTAAAAATCTATTCAGTATTAACGATGGAAGTGGGGGAAACAATTATGTTTCGAAATTAGAATTTAATGTGGATTCTTCGTCTATTTCCGTATTTATAGAATTGAATTCGAAGTTTATTCCGAAAGACCTGGGTTATCCAGAGCTGCTAATTGATAAAAAACTGTTTATTAATACAGACTTATCGAGTTATTCTTATGCAAAATACGTGAATAATACATTGATTGATGCTTATGGAAAGTATTACTATTCATCATCCTTTTTTGTTCAAGATTCTAGAAGTATAGAGGAAACGTATGTTTTCAATAAAGATGGGTATAATCATATGTTATATAAGATTGACAACAATTCATTTCTAATAATAAGTAAAAAAAACGGGAATGTGCTTGATACCCTTGCGCCTTTTTCAATAATCTTTACTATATTTTGTATCACACTAATCTTCGTTTTAATCATTTCTAGTTTTTCATCTAATGTAAAACTTATACAATTTGATTTTAGAAATCGGTTACAAGTTTCAATGGTTTCTATTATTTTAGTTTCCTTTATAATTATTGGAATTTCAACTTATTATTTTATTAGGAATTTAAATGACAACAAAAACACTGATATTTTAAGCGAAAAAGCCATGTCAATTCTTCTTGAGTTACAACCGGGTTTGTCCGAATTCGATACGATAAACAATGATCAGCAAATGGGGTTGTCTAATCGGTTGAATAAACTGTCAAACGTGTTTTTTACTGACATAAATGTATTTGATATAAAAGGAGATTTGATTGCGTCGTCTCGTTCTCAAATATTTACAGAGGGCTTAATTTCAAAGAAAATGAACTCCTTAGCTTACCGTCAAATGATTACTGAGAAAACGACACAGTTTATACAAAAAGAGAAAATAGGGAAATTGGAATATTTCTCTGCTTATGTTCCTTTTTATAATAGAAAAGGGAAGGTCTTGTATTATGTAAACCTACCTTATTTTGCGAAAGAAAGTGAGTTAAAAAAAGAGTTATCCTCTTTTCTTATAGCATTTATAAATATCTACGTATTCTTGATAGCAATGACGGTATTAATTGCATTGTTCGTAGCAGGACGAATCACTCGTCCCCTGAATATTATTCGAGAAAAGATTAGCAATTTGAAACTTGGCATCAAAAATGAAAAGATTAATTGGCCAAGGAGGGATGAAATTGGCAGTCTAATTTCTGAATACAATAGAATGATAGATGAACTCTCAAACAGTGCAGGCCTTCTTGCTCGTTCAGAAAGAGAAATTGCATGGCGCGAGATGGCAATGCAAGTAGCTCATGAAATAAAAAACCCATTAACCCCAATGAAATTGAGTGTACAATATTTAGATAAAGCATGGAAAGATAAAGCACCTGATTGGGAAATACGGCTTGAGAGATTTACTAAAAATATTGTGGAACAAATAGATTCGCTATCTACTATTGCCTCGGAATTTTCTTATTTTGCAAAGATGCCTGAGCCTCATAATGAAATTATTTCTCTTACTGATATTGTAAAGAGTTCCGTAGAAATTTTTAAATCTAATTCAAATATCAATGTTTATTTAGTTTATAGCACACTAGAAAACATTAAAATATTTGCTGACAAAAAGCAAATAATGAGGATATTAAATAACCTATTAAACAACGCAATACAAGCGATTAAAAGTAATATCCAAGGAAATATCGAAGTGGGAATTTCTACACGTGAAGGGAAAGTACTTATTTATATCAAGGATAATGGCGAAGGGATCCCGAATGAAATGAAAGATAAAATTTTCATTTCAAATTTATATACAAAGCCTGAAGGTATGGGATTAGGGTTTGCAATTGTCAGTAGTAT
>JBAWXL010000152.1:0-11418 GCA_037144095.1 Bacteroidota bacterium | reverse complement strand
ATGATACCTGCTCCCGGTTTCCAGAAACCAATATCATATTTATTACAAACAGAACTCAAGAAATCATAAACTTCTTTATTTGTCACATTTGCAGTAGCAAGGTCTTCCACATTTCCTGATTTTGCCATGATTAAATGGTCGCAATGTACAGAAGAAGGAACAGAAGTGGTGTCTTTTCCTGCCATCATAAATTGAAGCAATGCCATTTGGGCTGTTGCGTCTTGCATAGCGACCCTATCGGGAGCAAAATCTACATAATCAGTCCCTCGTTTTAAGGGAGAGTTGATTTTATTTTCAAACAAATGAGAATAGAGAAGTTTTTCGCTAAGTGTAAGAGGATGATTTAAAACACTTCTTGTTATTGAAATTTTTGAGGGTAATTCAGCATAAAATGTTTTAATCATTTCGAAGTCAAAAGGCATGATATAGATATTTAAGTTTAATTTATTTTTCGTGATAAATATAATTTCTTGAACATAAAACAATAAAATTAAAGTAATGTTCATTGGTTGTTTAAATGCTTTTAATCAGAAGCTTATATTAGGAAAAAAATCCATAAAAATCTATTATAAACACATTCAAAAACCTTTTTCAAAGTTATGAATATTTCTGAATATTGGAAGATAGCGAAAATAATATTTCTGTTCAGAATTCATGTTATTTATCAATGCAAAAGATGTATTTGTCACTTTGATTATTGACATTTGTCATATTGCAAGCCATCAGAAATATAATTGTATTTAAGTTTGAGGTTTCACCAAAAAAGGTCTAATCTGATATAATTAAACAAAAACTTATTGAGTGATTCTTGTAACTACCTAATTGATGTTAGTAACTACCTAATTGATGTAGGTAACTACAAAATTGAAGAAGGTAACTACAAAATTAAAGATTGTAACTACAAAATTAAAGATTGTAACTACCAAATGAAGAATGTAACTACAAAAGTGAAGAATGTAACTACAAAAGTGAAGAATGTAGCTACAAAAGTGAAGAATGTAACTACCAAAGTGAAGAATGTAGCTACAAAAGTGAAGAATGTAACTACCTTCATTAAGCGAGTTGTATCTTGCAGTATATGAGCCATTTTTATTGATCCTATAGCTCTTAAATGAATAAAGAAAATCGCAAATCCAATTATTCCAAGTATGAATATAGTAATATTATTTTTGCTTTTAAATTTGAAAAAGGAGGCTACTTCGAAATAGCACTAATCTGAGATAATTAAAAGCTCTGAATCTATGACTCTTTAATGTTTTAAATTAGTTTCGGAGTGAGCACAAGGTTTTAATTCAATTTTAATTTTTTGACTGATGCTTATCAATTAATCCGTATTTAAAAGCAACTTCCATCCTCGAATAAGAATAATTAAAAAAGCAAGTCCAAACATCAAGCCTGAAACATTACTCAAACCTTCCCATTCCTTAAAAAACAAATCATACAATCCGAATAACACGCTCAAGCAACCCAATAGAATCAAAGAATAAAACAACATTTTGTCTTTCCTTTCAACCTCAACCTCAACCTCAACCTCACCCTTAACCTCAACCTCTACCTTAGCCTTATAAGTTTGCCGTTGATAGGAGGGGTTCCTTATACTAGTGCCATACTTTTTATAATTACTTTTATCATCCCTAAACTTAAAATCATACAATCGCCTTGTTTTTTCATTTATTAAAACCCTGTAAGCTTCTTGTATCAATTGAAAATTTTCTTTAGCAAACATACTATTGCTAATATCAGGATGATGTAGCTTAGCCTTTTGCCTATATGCTTTTTTAATCTCGACAGGAAGAGCCGTATGATGAATACCTAATATGTTATAATAATTCAGCAAGGATTAACTTTGGGTTTAAAATACAAGAAATGTTTTTGTATGAAACTTTAAAAAATAAAAGTATCAGATACTATTGTGAAATTAAAAAAGGTTTGCGAAAATTCACAAACCTTTTTTATATTGTTTTTTAGTTGTCAAGCACCGATTAAACAAATAAAACACTAATGCCTAACTCCTAACGCCTGTCTTATTTATTATCCCAAACCTCAGTTCCGTCCGAAGTCACATAACCTTTTTTCTCTCCCATTTCAACGCGTGCTTTACCTTCAATGTTAAAAGCTTCCACTTTATCGTATTTGCATTCAGCAATTTGTTTGCCCACACTATTTACAAAGCCCCATTTTCCGTTAAGCTTCACTCTGGCAAAACCACCATAAAAAGAAGCAGCTTCATCGAATTTGAAATCAATAATGGTTTTATTTTCCTTATTGATTAAACCCCATTTGCCGTTAAGTTTCGCAAAGGTCAAATCGTTTTTGAAATCCAAAGCCAAATCATATATATAATCTGATATTGCTTTTCCTGAAGTATTGATAAAAGTCCATTTTTTATTTAGTCTCACTTTAGCCATGCCATTTTCGAAGCTTCCTGCACTCTCAAACTGACATTTGATGACTTCTTTTCCTTTGGTGTCAATAAAACCATATTTAATCCCGGTGGTATCTTTAACAGCTACACAAGCAAAATTTTCCGAAAAAGGAAAAGCTGAATGAAAGCTAATAGGGATAGCAATTTCTCCTTTTTTATTCAAATATCCCCATTTGTTATCAGTTGCAGACTGAGCAGAGCAAATTCCATTTTTAAAAGTTCCAATGTTTCTATAAATCGGAGGAACGATTTCTTTACCTGCAGAATCTAATATACCATATCTTGGATTTTTCTGACTCAAGCCGATACACATAATCGAATAGCCTTCGGTGGGGCTTTTGATTTCATCATATTTAAAACGAGTAATTTCTTTGCCTTTTCTATTTACCAAACCCCACATGCAGTTGTCGCAAACCGAATCAGTGAGACGAACCCTGCCAACACCTTCATAAAAAGGATAAGCCTGAGCATATTTAAGTGCAATCACTTCAGTGCCTTTCATGTCAACATATCCCCATTTTCCACCTCTTTTAGAGCCTGTGAAATCACAACCTACGCAAACAGGAGCCAAGCCATCGGGTTCGAAAAATTCGCGGGCATTGTCGTATTTTGCGGCAATAACTTCCTTTCCTGCATCATCTACATATCCAAATTTATTATTCGGATAACGTTTCACCTTGATGGGAATGTCAGCGGTTTTTTTATTATCACCCCTTTGCGCAAAAGTGGGACTTAGAAAACAAATTGATAGGGCTATTGCTATCAAATAAATTGATTTTTTCATGTTTATATAAATTTAAGTTCAATGCAAATATACTAGAATTTTAATGTCTGGATCTTTATTTTAATTGGAATTAACATTTTTTAAAAGAAACACTATGCTTGAGCTTACTTATGGGAATTGAAAATCAATAGTATATTGCCACAGATTCACTGATTTATGAATTGTTTCAAGCTAAGGCTTTTCTCAAAATAAAATGATTTCCGCTGATTAAAAAAGAACATTCAATTATAAGGCCTGTTAATTGTTAATCACAAGCACATCATATTGATACGTAACCGTTTTTTTCTCATTCTCCTTAATAGGAATTTCCCAGCTAATGTCTGAATAAGGATTTAAACTATAATACTTACCCGATTTCTTCGATTTTCCATTGTCGGAAGCTTCAAGCACTTCTGCAGTGAGTGATTTCTTTATTCTCAAATCAATAGTTTTCTTTTGTTGGTTGCTAATGCTAATAGTTCCTTTTATGGTCACCTTATTATAATAGTTGCGACCCACTTTTTTGAAGTTCTCCATTTTCTTAATCTCTTCTTCCTGGTTTTTTACCACCACATCGCCTGCTTTTGATAGTTGCACCGAAACATCGCCTCCAACAGAAGTATATTTAATGATGTCCTGTGCCAGAGGTTGTTGTTTTTCGTTCAGCACAAAGGCAGGGGCAGTGGTAAAAGGATTGCTCGTTTTGTTGGTCAGACGCAGCGAATGAAACACATCCACTCTTGCTTCAGGATCGTTGGCAATATATCGGTTCGTAATGTAGTTTACCACATCGCTCACATTCACTTCATACACATCTTTATAAGTTACTTTTTGGGCGAAAATCTCAAACGAAGTTTTGGTGTTTTTCAATAAACTCACTTTGCCAATCGAATACATATACAAGTCATTAGTTTTCTCTCCTTCAGTTGTATAGGTGCTTGATTCTTCAAATGCAGGAATGCTTGCAAAACCATCAGCAACCGAAATGTCTTGCGCCGCATAGGCGTTATAATTCTGATACTGATAGCGGGTATTGTTGATGGCAGTTGGTTTTTGCTCAAAAATATTACTTAAATATCCTAAGGTTATAGGGTCAGTCATTTTTCCCCAATAGAATTGAGGGTTGCCCACTGTGAGTGTAAGGTCGGCATCTTCAATGGATTCCGAATAGTTTTCCACCAGGGCTTTCATCTCAATTTGCAATTCTTTATCGTCAATAATTTTAATGAAATAGGAGGGCATCCATTGAATTCCGGTTTGCATATACACCATCCTCAAGCGGGTTTCGTCGGGCTTTTTATTAAATTCAACTTCACCCAATCGCATCAGCGAATCTACCGTCATCAAGTCATTCGATTTATCATCCAGGCTGAATTCCTTAATTTCGTTGGCACTGATAAAATACAGCCTTCCATCGTTTCCTTTTAATTTAATGAGTGAAGTTTCGGGCACAAACAGTTGAAGTGTTCCGCTGAGTTCTTTGGTGGTTTTTTCATCCACTTTATAGGTAATCTTTATGGCTTTGTTGAGGTTAGCACTAATAAACTCGTCGAGCGAACGGGCAGGTCGTTGCTTTTTAATCGTATCAGTTCTGAAAACCACATTGTCTATTTTGATGTCTTTTAGCGAAGTAAGCCAAAAAGTACCAAGCAAAGGATTGGTGGGCAAAGCAATTTTGGCGATTCCCTTTTTCAAACTCACATCACCCTCTTTCAAAACATAATAGGTTCCGTTTTTAAAAACGTTGATTTGTTGAGCTTTCAATTCGGTTTGGGCCTGCACGGTCGATGCTGATATGAGTATCATACAGCAAACTAAAACTGTTAATTTTTTCATGATGTTTATGGTTGATTAAAAGGCTATTGTTGAGCAAATATTGTACCAAGTGGATTTTGGCGATTAGGCTGTTATTCATTTAATCATTTAGTCATTTAGACTTTTAGGCGTTTAGGGAATTATATAATTATAAAATGATAGAATTATATAATTGAAAAAGTTGGGACAAAAAATCACATATAGATTTTCATTGCCGTTGTGCTTCAGCCAACGAGCTAAAATGATAAAATGCCATGGCTTTAGCCTAATGATGATAATTGCAAATTATCTGGTGTTCAGAGAGGAATTGCAAATTCCGCTCACCGTAAACATTTGCCACTCAGTTGGAGCCTCAAAATATTTGATTATATAATTGATTATGTTTAAGTTACAGTGATGATATTTTCGCTGACATGTCCTAAATGGACATAAACATGTCCTAATTGGATATAATCATATCCTAAATGGATATATACATTGACTAAATGGATACAAACATGTCCTAAATGGATATAAAAGTTAACTATACGTACAAAAACATTGACTATATGTATGCAAACAATGACTATATGTGCGCACACAATGGTTAAATGAATGCTGACAATGGTTAGTTGAATGCTGACAATCTAAAAGTGGAAAACGAATGTGCTGTTGTGCTGATGTGCTGATAATTTTATGAGATTTTAAAAAGCTGTAAATATGATATTATGATGGATATCAAGCAAGCAGACCTGTTTTAAACTCAGCATGTGCTGGTTTTGTACGTTTAGGGTTCTTAAAGAAAACCTTCTCCCCAAACCTCAACCTCGATCTCAACCTCAACCTCAACCTTAGTTGGAGAGGGAGTCTTTAAGTTGTTTAGATTTTTAGCAGAGAAGAAAAAGCTGTAACACAAAGCCACACAAAGTTTCTCAAAGAGTAACTCATTGCAGTTGGTTTTAACCAACTGACTTAAATGATAAAATATTGTGGCTTTAGCCTAAGGATTACAATTGCAAATTATCAGGTTTCAGAGAAGAATTGTAAATTTCATTAGCTGTAAGCATTTGAAATAGCAGGTGTTAAATTTATTTTGATTTTCTCAGACCTGCTTTTTCTTTTGCTTTATTCCATGTTCCAAAATGTAAGGCAATAGTTTTAAGATTATATTTACCGTATCTAACATAATCCGCTAATCTAAATTTATTGGTTTCTAATTTTTGAGCTACTTTTTTTAAATCGTCTAAAATAAGTTCTTCGTTTGCCAAAGTTTTTTCCATCTTTCTTAATCCGGACATAAATTGTGCATTTTTCCATGAGCCAAATTCTTCAAGAAAATCATTGAAATTAAATTTGCCTGACGTTTTATATTCTTTATAATTCATCCACATAAGCTCATTGCCGGCAACTCTTCTTAAATCATCAATAAGTGCACTTCTTTTGGTTCTTATACTTTCTTTAATTTCAAGCCCGGATTTTTCTAAGGCATTATTCCATGATCCAAATTTTATTATTGGAAAGCGTGTTGGATACTTTCCAAATTTATGATATTCTGCTTCACTAACATAATTCATTCTAAGTATTCTTGCAACATTTTTGATATCATCTATCATTTGCTCTGCTGTTGCTTTATTTTCTTTATTTATTCTCAATCCGGCCATTTTTTTTGCATTTTTCCATGTGCCAAATTCTGCAATATAAATAGCGAATTTAAATTTACCTGATTTTTGATATTCTTTATAGGTCAACCACATAAGGTCATTATTCGAAACTTTTCTTAAATCTTCAATAAGTTCTTCTCTGGTTATACTAATTTCATTTGTAATTTCAAGCCCAGCTTTTATTAAAGTATTATTCCATGATCTATATTTTTTGATTAGATGTTTTTTAAAATACTTTCCTAACTCTTCATATTCTTGAGCTTTAACATGATTTCTGCCAAGCATTTTGGCAACATTTTTTAAATCATCTATCATTTGTTCTTCTGTTGCCACAACATCTTGCTTTTTAATCAATCCAGCCATTTTTTGTGCATTTTCCCAAGTACCAAAGTGGTAATAATATTTATTGGTTTTATATTTTCCTGACTGATTATATTTTTTTAAAGATACGTAGTGTTGGTTAATTCCGGAAACTCTTCTTAATTCATCAATAAGCTCTTCTTTTGAAATATGAATTTTGTCTATAATATTAAGTCCTGACTTATTTAAAGCATTCTCCCATTTGTTAAATGTTCTATAATAAGGATAGGCTTCATAAGTTCCAAATTCCTGATATTCTCTGACTGTAACACGATCTTTTCCAAGCATTTGGGCTACTTTTTTTAAATCCTCTATAAGTTGCTCCTCAGTTGCTTCCATTGGTTTCTTATTTCCTAATCCGGCTGCTTTTTTTGCATTCAACCATGTGCCAAATTCTTTGAAATAATTAGTGAATTTAAATTTACCTGATTTTTGATATTCCTTAAATGTCAACCACTTAAGGCCATTGTCGCTTGCTTTTTTTAAATCATCAATAAGTTCTTCTCTTGTAAACCGAATTCCTTTTATAATATTAAGCCCGGCTTTTTCCAAAGAATTATTCCATGTGCCAAATCTTGTGATAATAGAATTAAAGTTATATTTCCCATATTCTTTATAATCAATAGTTTTAAGATGATTTTTCCCAAGTTTTGAGGCTACCCTTTTTAAATCATCAATATATTCCTGATCAGTATATTTATGATATATTATCTTTTCGTCGAGACCGGCCAATTTTTTTGCCTTTGCCCAACTACCGAACGTAATTTTTATGTTAAAATAAGAGTACTTTCCATCTTTAACAAATTCTTTTATCGTAAGACTTTTTCTTCCATTTGCAACAAGCTTTATGTTTTCTAAAATCATTTCCTCTGAAATTTCAGTTGGTATATTATAATTTAGTTTAAAAGCCATTACAGCATTATGCCAGCTTCCAAATACTTGTCTGATGTCAAATATTGAATACTTTCCTGAGTTCTGATAATCTTTGAATTTAAGAAATTTCTTTCCATTGGCAATTCTTAATATATCAGCAAAAATATCTTCTTTTGGAATAGGAATGGCATTTTTAGCCCAGATGAGTTTCATTATTTTTTTCCAACTACCAAATTTAAATATCACCCGGTTTAAGCTGTACCTTCCAAAATGTTTATATTTTGCTGCTGTATATTTTTCAAGACCAACTAAATCAGCCACTCTTTTTACATCTTCGAGGATTTCATCATCCGAAATGTCTTGTGGTTCATTCTTCGTCCTAATCAATTCCTTTACATTCTTCCAGCTTCCAAAATATCTTGAAATGGTTTTGAGATTGTATTTCCCAAACCGTGAGTATTCGGTAGTGTAAAGGTCGTTAGTTGTAAGCAATTGCGAAACTCTTTTTAAATCTTCTAATAATATTTCAGATGAATAATTAACAAGTGGTTTATAATTTTGTATGATTTTATTGTTTTGGGCATTGTCCCAATTGCCAAACTTTTTTTCAATATCATCCTGGCTAAATTTTCCCTTTATCAGATATTCTTCCAGCGATAGTACTTCGGAATCAGAGTTATTTGCAACTTTTTGAATGTCATCCCAAATATCAACTCTTCTAATGAAAGTATTGCTGCGACCAATTTTCGCTAATACATTGCTCCAACGACCAAACCTACTCCTTAATAAGGGATGTGAGTGCTTTCCTAATTGATGATATATTTTGAGCGAAAAATTATCATCTTCAATGAGTTGGGCTACTCTTTTTACATCATCGAGGATTTGATCGTCAGTAATCCTCTGATGTGGCCTCTGCAATCCAATCAATTCTAAGGCTTTCATCCAGCTCCCAAATCGGTAAGTGAATGTTGAGACGCTGTATTTCCCAAATTTTCTGTAAACAGTACCTATCATGTATTTACCCCCAAGCAATTCGGCAACCTTTTTCAAATCATTTAATAATTCGTCCGACTTCACTCTCCAATATGATTTAGGAAAAACGATGCCTAAACTATCTTTGGCTTTGCTCCAATTGCCAAATATTTTTTTAATTTTGATATGACTAAATTTTCCTTTATCCAAATATATTTCCAATGTTATTGTCTCCAAATCAAAGTTTTGGATAACATTTTTAATGTCATTCAAAATATTTTCTTTGCTAACTTCATGAAATTCTTGAAGATTGGTTTTTATTAAGGTGTTTTCCCAGGTGCCAAATCTAGTCTGCACTGTCTTTCTACTGTATTTTCCCAAATTTTCATAGTCATTTAATTTATATTTTTTTTGTCCAATTATGTTTGCTACTCTTTTAATATCTTCAATGAGTTCATCATCCGAAATCTTTTTAGCTTCTATTTTCATTCCTGCTAAATCGAGTGCTTTATTCCATGATCCAAATCGACTTAACAACTTCCTAGCCTTATATTTCCCCAATTTATCATATTGTTTCATAATGAGGTTGTTAGCCTTAATTGATTCAGCTACTTTCTTCAGATCATCTAACATTTCTTCCGATGAAATACCGAACTTAACTAATCCTAAGCTGTCTTTTACTTTTGCCCATGACCCAAATTCCCTCTTAACTATCCTAAAACTAAATTTCCCCTTTTTCAGGTATTTTATTAAGCTTAGTTCTTCCGAACCTAAGCTTTCAGCCACTTTTCTAATGTCTTCCTGAATTTCTTCTTTGGTAAGGCTGGCTCGCTTTTTCAAGCCGGCTTTTGCTTTTGCTTTCTCCCAACTCCCAAAGTGTTTTTTAAGCATTTCTATGCTATACAAACCCTTAGCTTTATATTGTTTTAAAGTTAGATCATTCACTCCCAATTCGGCAGCCACTTCTATTATATTATTCAACAATTCGCTATCTGAATATTTTTTCGTTCTAGTCATATCAAATCCAACACGCATTGCCAAATTTGACCAAGTGCCAAACATATTCTGAATCAGTTGTTTTGAGTATTTTCCATTAGCTAAATATGCCTCCCTAGTGAGGTTTTCGGTTTTTAATTCCTCAGCCACTTTTTTCACATCCTCAATAAGATCATCCTTCGTGATTTTGGCAAGTAATATAACTTTTAACCCGGCAATTTCTTTTGATTTGGTCCAAGAACCAAATCTATCGTTGAAATCTCTAATAGTATATCGCCCATTTTCCAAATATTCGGCTTTTGAAATGATACGATTCCCAAATTCATTAGCTACTCTTTTCAGGTCATCTAATAATTCCTTTTCCGTTACCTTAAATTTATCTGGTTTTGTTTCCATTTACAATTAATTTTACTTTCCAAAAATAATAAAAATTTCAATCTGTATTAATTTCTTTTGTGATGTTGGCCAAAATTTAGCTTGATGAAACTGAAATCTATTCGTTTGAATTTAACTGAATGCGATTTACGATACTACTAAAAATGAAGCCAAACCACGAAAACATGACATTCGTTTTTGAAAAAATGATCAGATTCTATAATACTTTTAAGCTTTTCACAATTCCCATTGTTCAATCAATTTTATCTGCTCCTGAAATTCATTGTTTTGTGAAAGTGAATTTTTAACGTCTGCAAGAAATGACACATTAAAATTCAGAAAGAAATCGCGAATTTGAGTTGTTGTTACTTTCAAAGGGGGGCTTTCCTCTCTTATTCTTTTATCAATATCATCATAAATATCGGCAGCATCAGAAACATACATTCGTCCGGCTATACTAAGAGCAAAATAAAGACATAAAGTGTCGTAAAGTGTAAATGAAAACTTATCACCTGCTTTACATTGATGTAGTTTTTTACTAATGTACTTATAATCTTCGATGTGAATAAATTGGCAAGAATACAAATGTTTTGCAAATTCATAATCATCCTGGCAAAACTCCAAATAGTCGAGTATTGAGAATGCCCAACTGAATAAATGTTGGTTGTCTTCATTAATGGTAAGAGTAGACATTTCTTTAGTTTTATCCACCTTAAGGGGACGAACTGCCCATTTTATTCCAAACACATCCTCCAGGGTTTGCAAACCATAATCAGTATAATACAGTGCACTGCTTAGGTCGCCTATCAGATTGGCAGCAATATCCTTAGTGTTATAGAAATTAAATTCCAGATATTCAATAAATTCAGGCTCTAACATATCTTTCTTTTCCGGAGGCAAATCTAAATGCCTTTTTATATAGTAAAATGTTTGTACTAAGGCATGTAAAAGGGCGAATGATTCTTGAAAATCTAATCTATATTCTTCTGCTACTTCTGTTTCTTCATCATCTTCTTCTCCTATTTCTTCATCATTTTCTTCTTCTGTTTGTGTGAGGTTAAACATCATTGCCATGAGTTTTAATAATGCTTCTTGAAACTCACCTTCAAGACGGTTGATGGGGGCATTTTTATCCTCCATAAGCCATTTGTAAAAATTTAAACCCAATAAATCAATAAGTTATTTAAAATAGTTTATAA
>JBAWXL010000151.1:0-11492 GCA_037144095.1 Bacteroidota bacterium | reverse complement strand
AATCCTGTTGCTACTTTCACTGAAACACATACTATTTGTCAGGGTGAAACTTATGCATGGCATGGACAGAACCTTACTGTTGCTGGACCTTATACTGCTCAGGAATTGAATGTTAATAATTGCTTTGATACTTATAATCTGACTTTGAAGGTTAATCCTGTATTTACTTTCAACGAAGCTCAAACTATTTGTCAGGGTGAAACTTATGTATGGCATGGACAGAACCTAACTATTGAAGGACCTTATACTGCTCAGGAAATAAATACTTATGGTTGTTTGGATACTTACAATCTGACACTGACGGTTAATCCAGTTAATACTTTCAATGAAACTCACGCTATTTGTCAGGGTTATACTTATGAATGGCATGGACAAAGCCTTACTGTTGAAGGATCTTATACTGCTCATGAAACAAATACTTATGGTTGTATAGATACTTACAATCTGACACTGACGGTTAATCCTGTATATACTTACAATGAAACTCATACTATTTGTCAGGGTGAAACTTATGAATGGTGGGGCCAAAGTCTTACATCTTCAGGACTTTATTATTATGTGTTGAATAATGGTAATTGCTATGACTCTTACTATCTGACACTGACCGTTAATCCTGTAAATACTTACAATGAAACTCATACTATTTGTCAGGGTGAAACTTATGTATGGCATGGACAGAACCTTACCATTGAAGGACTTTATACTGCTCAGGAAACAAATACTTATGGTTGCTTGGATACTTACAATCTGACTCTGACAGTTAATCCTAATCCTGCTCCTCCAACAAGTGGTGGTGATGTTACTGTTTGTGCAAATAGTTTACCTGCTACTTTGGTTGACATTGTTCCTCAGGGAATGCAAGTAAAATGGTATGATGCGCCTATTGGTGGAAATTTCCTTGCTAATGGTGCTAATTACATTACTTCAACTGCCGGTATTTATTATAATGAAACCGTTAATCCAACAACAGGCTGTATTAGTACTTCACGTACTGCCGTTGTTTTAACTATTAATCCTATGGTGACCTCAGCTGTTTCAATTGTTGCCGACAATCAAACTGTTTGTTCAGGAACTGCTGTACATTTTACAGCTACTCCAACTAATGGAGGAACTGCACCAATTTATGATTGGTATGTTGGTGGGGTTCTTCAAACCGGACATTTATCAACATTAACTTATACTGGAGCTTCTACTTCTATTTATTGCAAGTTAACTTCTAATATAAATTGTTTAACAGCTAATCCGGTTACATCAAATACAATTATCATTACAGTTAATCCAAATTTAACGCCCTCTGTTTCTATTGTAGCTGATAATCAAACTGTATGTTTAGGAACTTTAGTAACATTAACAGCTAATCCAGTTAATGGTGGATCTACCCCAATTTATGACTGGTATGTGGGCGGAGTTCTTCAAGCCGGCCATTCAGGAAGTTTGCAAATCACACCAAATGCTAATATTAGTGTTTATTGTAAAATGACTTCAAATGTAACTTGTCCTTCAACTAATCTTGTTACATCAAATACTGTAAACATTACAATTAATCCTATATTAACTCCTTCTGTATCTATAGTTGCTGATAATCTTACAGTTTGTACTGGTACTGCGATTCATTTTACAGTTACACCTACAAATGGTGGTGCTCATCCAACATTTAATTGGTATAGAGATGGTGCTCTTATGTATGGTACAACTCAAGACACTATAACTCTTTGGGCATATGTATCTTCATCAGTATATTGCAAAATGACCTCTAGTGCAAGCTGTATTTCCGCTAATAGTGTTCAATCAAATACTATTACTTATACAGCCATTCCTGTTGTTACTCCTACTGTTACAATTGCTGCAAGTGCAAATCCTGTAAATACGGGAACAAGTGTTACTTACACTCCAACAATTCAATCAGGATATACTGTATCTTCAACAGCTTGGTATGTAAATACTGTTTTGGCTTCAACCGCATCCACATATTCATACAACCCTGCAAATGGAGATCAAGTTTATGTTAAAATTCTATTTAACGAAGGATGTACTGCTCAAAGCACTTCTAATACTATAACTATGTCTGTTTCAACTGTTACTTCACTTCCTGTTGTTTCAACTTGGGGAATTACAAATAACATTTATACTGGTGTTACTTTAAATGGTAGTGTCACCAACAATGGTGGAGACCTAAATGTACAACGTGGATTTATTTATTCAACAAATCCAACTCCTACTGAACTTAATGGTACAAAAGTTAATTCAGGTACAGTTGGGGCAGGAGACTTCTCCAAAGTTATTGCAGGTTTAACTCCAAATACTTATTATTATGTGAAAGCTTATGCTACTAATACAATGGGAACATCATATGGTTCAGTTGTTGCATTCGATACTCGTAATATTAATGTCTTTACGGGTGTTGGTAACTGGAGTAATACGGCAAGATGGTCAAAAGGTAGTATTCCAACACCTACATCTTCTGTATTTATCCAAGGAACTTGTACTGTTGATGTAAATGGAGATTGTTATTCTATTGGTGTTTATCCTACTTCTTCCATTACTATTCCAGTTGGATTTACAATTAACACCAACCTTTATGCATTAGTTTATTCTGATGCTACAGGAACCGGTGCTATTGTACAAATGGGAACACTTAATGTGTCTACAGCAAATGGATCACAATTCCAACGTTATGTTACCCTTGCACCTCTATATCATTTTGTTTCTTCTCCATTAAGCTTAGCTACTTCTTGGCAATTTACAAATGGAACAGGTGGAGCAACTTTAGCTTCATTTAATGAAGCTACTGATCTTTTCACAAATGTTGTTGTAAATAGTTATTTAGGCATTGGGAAAGGATATAAACTAAGCAGTCCTACAAAAACTACTTTCACTATGTCAGGTGGTGTATTTAATAAAGGGGATAAAACTCTGGCATTATCTTATACTGCAGGTCATGGAACTAATCTAGTCGGTAATCCATATCCTTGTCGTTTAGACTTACATGGTAGTAATGCATGGACTAAAAACAATGTATCGAATACAATTACTACATGGAACCCAACTATTGGTAACTATGATACTTGGAATGGTGTTATCGGAACTAACATGCTATCTTCAGGATTCCTTGCTGAGACACAAGGTTTCCAAGTGTTAGCAACAGGTGCAGCTCCAAGCATTACTATTCCTGAAATTGCACAATCTGCACAGTATTCAAACAATTTCAAGAACGTTGTACCTAACTTAGTTCGTTTAAACATTTCAGGAAACAATTCTTCTGACGAAATGGTTGTTTATTTCGACCAAAATGCAACTTCTGGTCTTGATCATCAATTTGACGCTGAAAAAGAATATGGTAACATAGATGCCCCACAACTATTCTCAATTACTTCAAATGATGTTCTTTCTATCAATTGTCTACCTGAAGTAAATTCAACTGTTACTGTTCCTGTTGGTTTAAAAGTTGGTGTAAATACTAACTATACTATTACAGCCCGTGATATTGAAAGCTTCGATGCAGGGACTAACGTTTATTTAGAAGATTTAAAATTAAACAAAATGATTAACCTCAACGAAAAGGCAACTTATTCTTTCGATGCAAATACGAATGATGTAGTTAATCGTTTCATGTTACATTTTGGTAATCCAACTTCTACAAACAGCGCTATTACTCTTAATTCTTATTCTTACGACAATACACTTTATGTAAATAATCCATCATTAGTTAACATTAACGAAGTGGTAGTTTATAATGCATTAGGACAAATTGTTACTTCTTTCAAACCTGAAATTACCAGCCTGAAAGGTTACAGTATCAACGCATCCACCGGAAGCTACATCGTTAAGATTGTTACTGACAATAACGTTGTAAGTAATAAAGTTAACTTAAAATAATATGATTGCAGCAGGGGATTTATCCCTTGCTGCTTTTATTTTTTATCTTAAAATCTTCGCAAAAAAAGATTTATTAAACCTTTTTATCATTTAAAAAAGACGGAAGTAATTCCGTCTTTTTTAAATCCGTATTCTAATAACATTTCAAATTAATTCAAGTTTTTCCCAAAATAAAAACCAAAGAAATTTTAATTATACAATATTCCCTTTTTTCGTTTCAGATAAAACTTTACTTTTGCAGAAAATATGAAAATTGAGTAATACCATTCTTTCTGCAGAAACCGAAGTAAGAGTAAGATTCTCCGAAGTCGACTCGCTTCGTATTGTTTGGCACGGAAACTACTTCAAATATTTTGAAGAAGCCCGCGAAGCCTTTGGGAATAAATATGAAATTTCCTATCTCGATTATTTAAAAAACAAAATTCTGGCTCCAATTGTGCATGTTGATTGCGACTATAAGTTGCCTTTGGTTTATGGGGATGTTGCCATAGTGCTGGCTACTTATGAAAACACAGATGCAGCCAAAATTGTAATTAATTTTGAGATTTTTCGCAAAAGCGACCTTAAAGTAATTGCCACAGGCCAATCGATTCAGGTTTTCCTGAACGAAAAACGCGAATTGTTGCTCACATTTCCTCAATTTATTCTTGATTGGAAAAAGAAATGGGGTTTGTTATAAACGATATGCGCAATGAGTAATAAAGCCTTTATAGCTTCCGATAATCTGATTACTTCCCTGGGTTTTAGCACAGAAGAAAACATTGCTTCTATTCTTAAAGGAAAGAGTGGTGTTGAGGTGTGTGCTATTCCTGAATTGCAACACTTAATGCCGCTGTGTTCTTCATCTATAGATAAAACAAGACTTTTAGAAGCGTTCTCTGAAATTGCAGATTCGAAGGATTATACAACTTTAGAACAATTATTTATTTTGTCGATTGGACAAGCGCTGAAAACTACTGCTATTGATGTTTCATCTGAACGAACACTCTTTATAATATCAACCACCAAGGGGAATATTGATTTGCTTTCGAACAATCCTTTCGAAGCGGACAGAATCCATTTGTGGAAACTGGCTGATATTGTTGCTTCTTATTTCAATAATCCCAACAAGGCAGTTGTAGTTTCGAATGCTTGTATTTCGGGAGCATTGGCTGTTCTACTTGGGAAACAAATGATCAGCAGCGGGAAATATGACCATATTGTTGTGAGCGGCGGTGATTTAATAACTGAATTTGTGGTTTCAGGTTTTGTTTCTTTTAAGGCTATAAGTCCAAACCCATGTAAACCTTTCGATGCAAACAGAGACGGACTTTCGTTAGGCGAAGGTTGCGGAACTATTATACTGACTTCCCAAGCAGAACTAGCAAAGGCATCATACGGCGAATTGATAGAAGTGGCAGGAGGTGCAACAAGCAATGATGCCAATCATATCTCAGGTCCTTCGCGTACTGGAGAGGAATTGGGAATGGCAATAAAAAAATCGATGAAAGAAGCAGGAATCGACTCATCGCAAATTAATTATATTTCAGCACATGGGACGGCTACTTCTTATAATGATGAAATGGAAGCCAAAGCTTTTACCCTTTGTGGGTTACAAAATACCCCAGTAAATAGTTTGAAAGGATATTTCGGTCATACTTTGGGTGCAGCGGGAGCCATCGAACTCATTGTTTCGCTTCAGTCGATGAAACAAAATGCTTTGTTCAAATCGATAGGATATGAAAGTTGCGGAACTACCGACCCATTAAATATAATTACTCAAAAACAGGCTGCAAGCATACAAAATATATTAAAAACAGCTTCCGGTTTCGGGGGTTGCAATGTTGCCATAACTTTATCGAAGAAATGAAAACACAACAATATATTACTTCCTGGTGCGTGTTAAAAGACAACACTGTCAATATTAACGGTCGTTTGATTTCAAATGAAACATCTGATCAGCCAGGCGATTTGTTGAAACAATTGTACAGAAGTCACAGCATGAGTTATCCGAAATTCTTCAAGATGGATGCCCTCAGCCGCCTGGCATTTGTTTGCTCTGAATTGCTATTGGATAAAAGAAAACTCACCCACACCTATCAGCCTGAAGATATAGGGGTGATTCTTTCAAATCGTTCAGCTTCCCTTCATACAGATATGGCATATAATGAAAGTATTATCGACCGAGCCAATTATTTTCCCAATCCTTCTTTGTTTGTGTATACTTTGCCCAATATTATGATTGGAGAAATATGTATCAGAAATGGGATTAAGGGAGAAAACAGTTTTTTCGTAAGTTCTGAGCCTGATTTTGATTTTTTAACAGTGCATGTGAACTTTTTGTTCGATTCAGGCGTTATTAACTGTTGTCTTTCTGGCTGGGTGGAAGTAAGCCAGCAAAACCATTATGAAGCCACGCTTTTCCTTATTGAAAAAAACAATTTGATTGAAGATACCGCAAATTTTTATACTTTTGCACCCCAAAATGTAAATAAAATACATACCTTACTATAAACGACAAAATCACTTATGGAAGACCTGATTAAAGAATTGAAACAAGAAATTATTGATGAGTTTAATTTCGAAGATATGACCACTGATGACATTGAAACGGATGCACCTCTATTTGGCGAAGGACTTGGTCTGGATTCCATTGATGCCCTTTCGCTTATGGTGATTCTCGAAAAAAAATACGGAATTAAAATTGAAGACCCTAAAGACGGGAAAAAAATATTTTCAACTGTAAGAACGCTTGCCGAATACGTTGCAGCAAACCGTAAAATATAAACACAAAATATGTTTAGAAAGGTTTATGTTACAGGCATTGGAATTATTTCGTCTATTGGAAACAACGTAACTGAAAACCTTGATTCATTGTTGAATGAAAAAGCAGGAATTCGACATGTTCAACATATTGATAGTATTTATTCTGAACAATTAAGCGCCGGCGAAATTAATTTCAAAAACGAGCAACTTTGCACACTTTTAGGAATTAAATCTTCGAAAGGCTATACCCGTTCAACACTGTTGGCACTTGTTGCTGCAAAAGAAGCTTGTAAGGATTCAAACTATTCGGCAGATGAGAATGTTCGTACAGGTTTGATTTCAGCAACCACTGTTGGCGGAATGGATAAAAGCGAGTTGCACTACCGCGAATTTCATATCGATAACACACATCATTGCTATATTGCCACACATGACTGCGCCGATCATACCGAAAAACTTGCCGATGAACTTCATATTAACGACTTTGTTACCACTATAAGTACGGCTTGTTCTTCTTCAGCAAATGCCATTTTGTTAGGTTCAAGGCTCATCATAAACGGAACTTTAGACAGGGTTTTGGTTGGGGGGAGCGAATGTCTTTCAAAATTCCATATTAATGGTTTCAACTCCATGCAAATCCTCGACCCCGATCCTTGTAAACCTTTCGATGAAAACCGTAAAGGAATTAATTTGGGAGAAGCTGCAGCTTATCTGATGCTGGAAGCTGAAGAATTGGTAATTAAAGATCATAAAAAACATTATTGTGTTGTTTCAGGTTGGGGAAATGCTTGTGAAGCATTCCATCAAACTGCTTCATCACCTGAAGGAACAGGAGCTGTTTTAGCAATGAATAAAGCCTTGAAAATTGCCAATCTTTTACCTTCAGACATTTCATATATTAATGCTCATGGAACAGGGACTCCAAACAATGATTCTTCGGAAGGGAAAGCCATTGAAACTGTTTTTCAAAGCAATATCCCACCCATTAGTTCCACTAAACCTTATACAGGACACACCACAAGTGCTGCAGGTGCAGTAGAAGCAATTTTTTCTATTCTTTCCTTGCAAAATCAGGTATTATTTCCAAACCTTAATTTTTCTAATCAAATTCAGGAACTTGGGTTTTCCCCTATCACTACCCTTAAGCGTAATGTTCCTCAAAAACATGTACTAAGTAATTCGTTTGGTTTCGGGGGCAACAATACTTCACTAATTTTTTCTCTGGATTAAATGGAATATTACATTAGAGGCATAGGCAATATTTCTCCTCAGAACACTCTCAATCCGAGAGCGTTTCCTGAAGATTTGCTTCGGGATCCCAATCCATTGTTAAAATGTATTCATCCCGATTATAAAGATTATATTGATATTTCTTCAAGAAGGCGGATGGGAAATGTTGTCAAAATGGGGATAGCTTCGGCACTTATCTGTTTAAAAGATGCCGGAATTGAAAACCCGGGGGCAATTATTACCTGCACAGGTTTAGGTGCGGTTGAAGACACTGAAAAGTTTCTCAATTCGATGCTGGATAATAAAGAACTGCTGCTTAATCCTGCCACCTTTATACAAACCACCTACAACACCATAAGTTCGCTTATTGCCATTCGTTTGAATTGCAAAAACTATAATTCCACTTATGTACATCGCACTTTTTCGTTCGAAACGGGATTGATTGATGCTTTGATGCTTTTAGACGAACAAGAAGCAGAAAACATTCTTCTTGGTGGAGTTGATGACATTACACAAACCCATTATACTTTATTCGATAAACTTGAATATTGGAAAAAGAATCCTGTTGATCAATCTGAATTAATTGACTCGCATAGCACCGGAACCATTGCAGGAGAAGGCTCCACATTTATAAATATTACCAACAAGGAACATCCTGATAACTATTGCAGGATAAAAGGTGTTTTCACCCTCTTCAGTTCCGATACGAATCAGCTAATTAAAAAGTTCAATTCTTTTATTCAGACTAAAGATATTTCGTTGGATGATATAGATTTAATTATGCTGGGCTTAAACGGCGATTCAAATTTTGATGACCGCTATTCTTCATTTATGCAGTCTCTTAGTAAAAACATTCCCGTTGCCTACTATAAACATTTATGTGGCGATTATTATACCTCAATGGCATTTGCAACAGCCTTATCCGCTTTGGCAATTTATCAGAATGATATTCCCGAATATATGATGTATAAATCCGAAAAGCCAAAGTCAATAAAAAACATTTTGATTTATAATCAATTTCGGGGGAAGGAACATAGTTTTATTTTGTTGGGGAAGTAAACTCGGATAATTATTTTTTCAATTACATTTGACGAAACATTAAATCATCCTTAAAAAAGGATAAGATTTTTCTATTTTCCTTCAGCTTAATCTCCTTTAACCTATTTTTTTGCTTCCTTTTTAAAATTGGGAGTAGTTTCAATTTTATAACTCATTGAGAAAGTCTTTTAAGGGAGTAGCTTTCATTTCTCCTTTTTCAATAAGTTCCACTTCTTTTAAGCCCGTTTTAATTCCTTCAATGATTTCATCATTTGAAATGCTTATCGATTTTTCAACTTTTATATATTTAAAATCACGAACTAATTCCATGAAGAAGTTAAATTTATTGTCGGGAACATTTAAAACAATCTGTTTCATAAAACTTTTAATTATTGTAATAATCCTTATCTGTGTTTATAGAATTGAGATAATAGCTATCAAAACCAAATAAGGGTACAAATATACAAAACAAAAATATATTCAAAGTGATTTGTTATTTGGCGTTTCTTTTCATCCACTAAAAAACAGTATCTTTGCATTGAACAAAAAAATCAAAAATATGGAATCTGTTTTAAATGTATCATATCCAAAACAGCTTGCGTTTTCTTTAAAAATGCAGGAAAGCGAATTTGTCAATGAAATGAGAAAACTTGCTATTATAAAATTGTATGAAATTGGGAAAATTTCATCTGGTAGTGCTGCAAAAGTTTTACATATCAGTCGGGTCGATTTCATTGAACTCATTAATAAATATCAGGTATCCTTCTTCTCTTTTGCCTCGGATAATGAAATATTAAATGATTTGAAAAATGCGTAAAGCAATTTCAAATACAACTCCCATTATAACCCTTCTGAGCATTTCCAGAATTGAATTATTGAGGGATATTTATAGCAAGATAATCATTCCAAAAGGCGTTTACGATGAAATTGAGCAAGGAAAAGATAAAGCATATTATACTGATTTATCAAAATTAAATTGGATTGAAATAAAAGATATTTCAGATAGAGAACCACTAAAATACCTGCATGAATTAGACAAAGGAGAAGCAGAAGTAATAGTGCTTGCTAATGAAATAAATGCTGATTTGGTAATCATAGATGAGAGATTGGGCAGAGAATATGCCGAATATTTTAATCTCAATATTACCGGTTCCATGGGTGTTTTATTGAAGGCAAAGGAATTGGGTTTGATAAAAGAAATTAAACCATTAATAAAGCAAATGGTCAATAATGGTATTTGGCTTAGCCCCAAACTAATTGAAAAGATTACTTCTATTGCAAAAGAACGCTAAAGGTCTTTTATATTACCAACCATAAAAATCCCGTCCTCAAAAAAAGAGCAGGATTTTTTCTATTATAAACCATAAATCTTTTCAGCAAAACTTTTTTCAAAAACATCATTTCAAATAAATATTTGTACATTTGCTCTTCTAAAACCAATCAATATGTAAAAACCAAAGAAATATTAAAATATAGCGTTTAGCTTAATTCTGTAACTGAAACCGACCAATTTTCAAATATGAACAGGAAAAGTAAAAACGCCACGTGAAAGCGTGGTCGTTGCTTTATACTTGTTCGTAGGTTCTTGGTCGGACCTCAGTTACAGCGTAGGCAATTTGACCACGCTGTTTTTTTATGTCAAAAAGTTAAATAAACACTTTAAAAGGAGGTAATAAATGAAAAACAAAACAAAAAAATTATGCGCTTTACTCTTCATGCTATTACTAATAGCAAAAGTAGATGCGCAACAAACCCTTGATGCTACAGGAGGTAATGCTTCTGGAACAAGTGGCACAGTAAGTTATTCTATCGGGCAAATGGTATATACTACTATTGTCGGAACAAATGGTTCAATAGCACAGAGAGTGCAACAGCCTTATGAAATATCTGTTGCAAATGGAATAGAAGATGCAATAGGGATAAGCCTTATTTGCTCGATTTATCCAAATCCAACTTCTGACTACCTAACTCTTAAAATTGAAGGAGATGTTAAGACGCAATATGTTGCATCTCTTTATGACATTACTGGAAAACTATTAGAAAACAAAACTGTGGAGAATAGTGAAACCAGCATTTATCTGAAAAATCTTGTATCTGCTATCTATTTTCTCAAAGTAACACAATTGAACAAAGAACTAAAAACATTTAAAATCATTAAATATTAATCACATGAAAAAATCATTATCCTTTTTAGCATTCATGCTAATAACAATCTCAATTTGGGCACAAGCCCCTCAAAAAATGAGCTATCAAGCTGTTATAAGAAACAATCTTGGAGCTTTGGTAGCAAATCAAGGTATAGGTATGCAAATAAGTATTCTGCAAGGTAGTGCAAGTGGTACAGCAGTGTATGTTGAAAAGCAATTTCCACATACTAATGCCAATGGATTAGTTAGCTTAGAGATTAATGGTGACAGTAGTATAATTGTAAGTGGCACATTTTCTTCAATTAACTGGGCAAACGGACCATATTATATAAAAACACAAACTGACCCAACCGGAGCAATAAATTATACTATTTTAGGAACTAGTCAATTAATAAGTGTCCCTTATGCTCTTTATGCCGCAAATGGTGGAGGTACGACTTATACAGCAGGTACAGG
>JBAWXL010000150.1:0-11609 GCA_037144095.1 Bacteroidota bacterium | reverse complement strand
ATACTCTTCATAAAAACTGTCGAGCATTTCTTTTGAAGTATTATGTTGACTCATAAAAGAGGGAGCATATCCATAATATTCCAACTCAGAAGCAGTTTTCTCACCAATTACTGCAAATTTAATTGACTTAGGTAAATCTGTGCTTCCGTTTACATCAATCAGATGTTTGAAGAAATGCAAAACACCATTTTTACTGGTGAAGAATATCCAGTCAAAAGTTTTAATGTCTTTAATTATCTCAATTTCTTTTTGTGTGAGTTGTGAAGTAACTACATCTATTGTCGGAAGCGGATGAAATGTTGCTCCCTGAGCCCGAAGTAAATCAGGTAAAGTATCGTTTGGATCAATTGCTCGTGTAGAAATGATAACCTTGTTTTGTAAAGCTAAATTTTCCTGCATATTTGTTAAGTTTATATTTCTGATAGCTTCAAGGATTTCCTTTCCACCACTATTGTAAAGTTTTTTGGCAAGTTCAATAGATATTTCAACAGCTTTATCAATTGGTGCTGAAGCGGAATCTTTCAAAAAAGCAGATCCATCAATACTTGATATAAAACCAGTGATAAAAAATGTATCGCCTTCTATATGGCTATGACTTCCAACCGGAATCTGACATCCGCCTTCTAATGTTTTTAAGAAGGCGCGCTCAGCAGAGGTAGTTATTAAGGTTTCACTGTCATTAATTTTCGAAAGTAAATCCTGAATGAAAGTATCGTTTTTTCTGATTTCAATAGCTATTGCTCCCTGGCTGCAAGCGGGAATCATTACATCCGTTTCGATGAGTTCAGAAATATGCTCTCCCATTTCCAAACGTTGTAATCCTGCTGCAGCCATTACCATTGCATCGCAATAGCCTTCCTGCATTTTTCGTATGCGGGTATTTACATTGCCTCGGATTTCAACTATTTTAAAATCTTTATTGAGGCGAAGTAATTGTGCTTTACGTCTTAAACTTGAAGTAGCAATAACATCATTTGCCGTTAGCTCACTAATTTTTTTTCCATTAAGACTTACCAAAGCATCGCGAACATCTCCGCGTTTTAAAACCGCACCAAGAGCGGCTCCTTCAGGAAAAGTGGTTGGCAAATCTTTCAAACTATGCACTGCCATGTCAATTTCATTGTTAAACATAGCAACTTCAAGCTCTTTGGTGAATAAACCTTTGTCCCCAATTTTTGAAAGGGGAACATCGAGAATTTTATCGCCTTTGGTTTTTATGATTTCTATTTCGAAAAGCAAATCAGGGTAATGGTTTTCGAGCTCTTCTTTTACACGGTACGCCTGATATAATGCTAATTTGCTCCCTCTTGTACCAATTCGTATGGTTTGCATTATTAGTTCTGATTAAATAATTGATTCACCAAATGGATGTTTTCCATTTTCCTTCCATTGTCGGTAAAGGATTTCACATTGGTAATCATCTTATGAATCAATTTACAGGTGATTTGTTCACCATATCTCGAAGCCTTTGAATAATCAACCAAATTCAGACTCATTAGATTTTCAATCTCTGTTTTATGAATATCCTGAAAATAATTCTGAATTGTTTGTATGGTAGGGATTAAATTACGTGAGTGTACCCAATTTCCAAAATCAATTACCAACTCTTCGATGATGGCTTCTGCAGCACAAATTTCGCCTCGTCGCATTTCTAATGTATCGTCAACCATATTACTTAAATCGTCGACATCGTAAACAAATACATTTTCTACTTCTGCCACGTCGTGAGCAATGTTGCGGGGAACTGATAAATCAACAAAAAATAAAGGTTCGTTATTTCTCAATTTCATGGCTTTTTCGACCATTTCTTTTGTGATTAATGCTTTTTTGGAAGCAGTGGATGAAATAACAATATTATTTACCAGCATTAAATCTTCCAACATACATATATCAACAGCTTTAGCTTTATATTTTCCGGCAATTTCTACTGCATTTTCGTAAGTACGATTCACTATAGTGAACTTATCGCATCCTTTTGTGATGAGGTTTTGAAGCGTGAGTTCACTGGTTTGACCTGCACCAATTAGCAACACTTTTTGGCTTTCTAAGTTGTTCAGTTTTTTGCTGGCAAGATCAACTGCTGCATAGCTAATCGAAACCGCTCCCTTTGAAATGCAAGTATCGGTTCTTACTTTTTTGCCTGCTTCGAATGCTTTGTTAAATAAGCGATTCAGCAAGGGGCTCAATAAGTTGTGTTTATCGCTGATATTAAAAGCATCTTTTACTTGTCCAACAATTTGATATTCTCCTAATGCCATCGAATCTAAACCCGATACAACATGAAAAAGATGACGAACTACTTCGTCGTGCGATTTGCGATAGAAATGTGAGCGTAGGTTTTTATCAACTTTACGATAATCCAACAAAGTTTCTTCGAAAAGGTCGAAACTAAAGTTGTGTTTGCTTCTGTCAAACTCTACGTAAATTTCTGTGCGGTTGCAGGTTGATAATATTACAGCCCCCAGAATTCCTTTTTCTTTCAGCATTGGGACGAAGCGCTTGATGTCTTCTTCACAAAATACAAATTTCTCTCTAACCTCAATGGGTGCGCTTTTGTGGTTTAATCCGAGTAGTTCAATCATATCGTGTTTATCTTTTTTTTTATTGGGGCAAAATTATATGTCAATTCTGAAGATATTCTGAAGATTTTCTACAGATTTAGCACAGAATATCTCTCTGGAAAAAATCAGGCATTTTAAACGAATTTTTATTGTACTAATTAGTTATCCTATTTTTATAACACACTGTATTATTACTACTTAAGGTTTCCGCAAAAGACTTTAACCAAAAGCATTAATTGAGAAATATATGGTTTAAATTGATATATATCATAAGGTATTTTGATGGATTCTCTTTAAAACCTCATACTACTCCTATTTTGCTTTTCCTTTTCCCTATTTCATGGTATTCATTGCTGAATTTTTATATCACAAAAATCATTTTTGAGCAAACTTATCTTAAAATGCAATTTGCAAATCACAAAACAATCAGCAAATCGTTTGAATGCCTTTTTTGCTAATATAATCAGCACGTATCGGTCAGAAATTCTTTCAAAAAAAAACATTTATACTCTTTTAGTTTTTCCAATATTTTTTACTTTTGTGAAAAAATATCAGCATGCCACGTTTGTTAAGAAAAAAAATACGCCAAAAAATGGAATTGGAAAGGACCATTGAAGAACCAACTTTTTGGGATGAAATTCCTGAAGAAAAATCTATCTTTTCCATTTCGATTGCACACAGGACAATTCTCAGAGAGCGGCTTTTGAAAGCTGATTCAGAAGAAGCTCAATTTTCGCTCTTATCAACTATTAGTGATAAATGCACTTTATCAATTTTATCGGAGGCTGAGGGGGATATTGAGAAGGCCATTGTCTGGTGCGAAAAGCAAGTGCCTGGCTTTGAAGCTTCTTTTTTCGAGGCATTTTCACAGTCGTTGCCTCTAATCTCAAACAATGCTGATATTTATTCGGAAGTCTACAGAAAGACAAGACGTTTCATTATTAAAAAGTTTCCCTATTGTATCTACTACAGAATATTTTTCAGAAAAAAACAAATCCAAATCTTAGGGGTAGTTCAGTATAAAAGAAACAATTTAACTATTTATAAGTGAGTTTGAAATCTTGATATTTTGACAATACAACTTGAATAAAAATCTGAATGATTATGAATGCTTTATCGGATGAAATTATAAATGAAATCAGCGAAAAGCTGCAAATGGGATATAAATGTTATTATAATCCCATCAATGAAGAAATTCATGTTTTAGAAGACCTTCGCACCCAAAATTATCTCGAAAAAGATTATTGGACAGAAGGTATTGAATATGAGTTTCACAAGTACATTGTTTTTGAAGCGATGCCCAATTTCGAATTTTATAAATTGATGCAAGAATTTGCCGAAAACACTGAAAATAAAAAATTGAAGAAACATTTAGTTATTGCTTTAAACCAAAAACAACCCTTTCGTAACTTCTTTTTCCAGGTTGACAATTCGGGTGAATACCGCAAAAAGTGGTTCAAATTCAAATCCGAAAAGTATGCCGAATGGGTAAGGCGACAGTTTGCCGAATGGATCCGCAAAAAGAAATAAGGCCAGAAATGGAGTTGATGATTTGTGACATTTATGCATTAAAGGCCTTTACAATGTAATATCAAATCCTATCTTCCAAGTTTCTCTTCCTGATTTAATATTTTATTGTGTTTTGCCTCATTCACTCCACCGGATGACCTGGTTTATTCTCAAATGAGCAATACGCTGCACCGGATGACCTGGTTTAAACTCAAATAAGCAATTCACTGCACCGGATGACCCGGTTTAAACTCAAATAAGCAATACGCTTCACTGGATGACTTGGTTTATTCTCAAATGAGCAATACGCTGCACCAGATGACCTGGTTTATTCTCAAATGAACGATTCAGTGCTGTGAATGCAGTAAATCCCAATATTCTTAAGCAATGCGTTTTGAGGGAGATTAAATTAAAATCAGGAGATCAAAAGATTAATTTGCTATCAAATGTACAAGTCCATTAAGGCTTTAAAGCAAGGATGAATAATGAAGCAAAACGGTCTCATTCCTAAACTAAAACAAGGATATAATTAAACCTATCTTCCCTTTCCCCCTCAAACTCCCCAAATTAAACCTCAATTATCCTTTATACATCGAATTGAGAAACCCAGCACTTTACCATATTCTGTTTTATTAGCCCCGGCATCGCCATTATTCAAACCAAATGCCCATGCATAATCCACATCATATTCGGTGGCAGTCCAAAAAATACAACCAGAGCCAAACAAAACAAACGTATCCATTGCGATTACCCCAGCCGGCAAGGCAGAAAATCCACTACCGTCGGTGTTTGGAGCAAGCCAATGCGCAGTTCCGCTTTCTTTTAGTTTGCCACCCGCAACAGCACTTCCACCCAGGTAGTCAATCAGCGTTTGAACTTCAGTACTCGTCGGAATGTGCCATCCTTCAGGAGCCAACACAGGGCCTTCCATTGCAGCATACCAGTTATATAAACGTCCATAGGTTTCGCCTGTGGCTGCTAAATTATTATAGTTAGTATACAATCCTGTATATATTGACGACCATATCGAAGCGTCTCGCTGATGCACAATCGGATCTCCGTTTCTAAAATGAGTTACTTTGAGGTTTTCAACCATCCAGGTTTGTGTGCCTATTACAACAGTATGATATACATTGCCATCAACATCATGAGCCAAAGGTGATGAGGGTGTAGGGGTTGGTGTGATAGTGCTGTCATCTTTCTTGCATCCGCTAACTGATATCAGCATAAAACCCATTACAAGAACTACCGAAAACCTTAATTTATTTTTCATAATAAGTATGTATTAATCCTCAAAATTAATCAAATATAGCACACCGCCCCGATAAATAATTATTATTCTGATAAATAAGGAAAATTTGCATTTCTATTATAACGGCATTGCTTGTATTATGCCCTGTTCTCAGGGTCATGGAATGGAAGTTTGCAAGTGGCAACTTATTTCTGAACAAAAGATAATTTGTTGTTCCCCATCCAATTTAAAATTATTTAGCTTGATATTTTAAATCCGATTATTTTTGTAAAAAAATTTAAAGTCAAAACTCAGCCATGATTATACATCACTATGATAGTTATGCTTCTAAAGTTGAAATCTATCGAAAATACATTTGCCTCCACGCCTACCTGCTTATGGTTGACAACATCCAAATAAGTGATAATAGTTCATGGGCAACTCTGCTCACTGCTGATATCAAAACATTTTCTGATGAAATGATTTTAGAGTTATCAGAACGATATTATGAGAAAGTTCCGCAAGAGTTAGAAGTCATTCTTTTTATCAAAGAAACCATCCCATTAATAAAAAAAATTAGTCGTGTAAAACATAAGGATAGAAAATCAATCTTACTTATCGAACAATACAAGACAGGCATTAAGCTCTTTAAAGGCAGTTTGGTGAAAGGAAAAGAAGGATATTCGAATCATTTTTTAATAACTGAATTACTTCCCTTTATTGACGAAAAAATATGGGAGTTAAATGCCTTAGACTTCATGAACAATAAAAAGAAAGAAGATGTATACATTCAACCTCTCTCAAAAAGCATAATAGAGCGCGAGGCTTTGATGGGGCTCGATTTCATGATTGAACAATTGTACAACTTTGCAAATTTCGATACTCCAGCTAACGACTGTATCGATTTCATCAAAATTCCACTTTGGCGCTTTCCGTTTACCGAAAAGCTGAACAATGCCCAAATCAACCACAGCAGAAACCAGCTTCAACCAGTCGTCTCTCAATTTAAAACTCATTTAAAAGAGCTTTCAGATGCAATTTTCCCCTTATCTTTTTCAACTGAAAATTTATCCGAAATAAAGCAATTGTGCCACAATAAACTTATCAGGCACATCGCACCTGTTCAGCAAACCATTGATGAAAGTCTCTATTTAATTCAGGCAAAAAAACAATTTTCCGAAAATGATGGATCGACTTTGTGTCTCGGAATTGCCTCAGTTGAAACCATCATCAATTATTTCGAAAAAACAGAAACCATTTTACCCTATGTGGCTGAAGAAATAAAACAACAGGTCAGCCGACATTTTTCGCTTTCGTCAAGCATGTTGTTTTCCTATTTTGAGATAAATAATACTGAATCATTTCTTGAAACTGAATAGTAACACAATTTGCTTTTCGACATAAGTTTTAAAGAAAATAAGCTACTATTTCTTTTTTTCTTTACTTTTGTACCATATTATTACCCGAAAACCCAACTCAAGTATATGAGCTTTTTAAATAAACTATTCGGAAGCAAATCCGACCGCGATATCAAATCCATTAATCCACAAGTTGATCAAATTCACCAAGCTTATGAGATTATATCAAAACTTAGCAATGACGAATTGCGTGCAAAAACCACCGAATTCAGAGAACGTATCTACAATCATGTTGAAGTAGAAGAATCTGAATTAGCTGCGCTTAAAGATCGTATCGAACAAGAATTCGATATGGATGTGGATGAAAAAGAACGCATCTACAAAAAAATTGATGAGCTTGAAGCTGAAGTTTATAAGAAGACTCAGGACATTCTAAACGAAATCTTACCTGAAGCATTTGCAGTGGTTAAAGACACTGCACGTCGTTTCACCGAAAACAAAACAATTGAAGTCACTGCTACCCAGTTCGACCGCGATATGGCAGCTCGTAAAGACCATGTGGATTGCACAGGCGATAAAGCATTCTGGCACAATCAATGGGTTGCCGGTGGAAACATGATGACCTGGGACATGGTGCATTATGATGTCCAATTAATTGGGGGTATTGTATTACATGACGGGAAAATCTCAGAAATGGGTACTGGTGAAGGAAAAACACTGGTTGCCACCCTTCCTGTTTACCTGAATGCATTGCCTGGGAAAGGTGTTCACATCGTTACCGTTAATGATTACTTAGCAAAACGTGACTCCGAATGGATGGGAGTTTTATACGAATTCCATGGCTTAACCGTGGATTGCATCGACCGTCATGAACCCAATTCACTCTCACGCAAGAATGCCTATTTAGCTGACATCACTTTCGGGACAAACAATGAATTTGGTTTCGATTATTTGCGCGACAATATGGCGCGTAACCCCGAAGAGTTAGTACAACGCCCTCACAATTATTCCATCGTAGATGAGGTCGACTCGGTTTTAATTGATGATGCCCGTACACCACTTATCATTTCAGGGCCAACGCCTAAAGGCGACAAACAGGAATTCGACCGTTTGAAACCAAATATCGAAAAACTATATCATGCCCAACGGAATCTGGTAACGCAAATGTTGGCAGAAGCTAAGAAATTGCTTAACGATAATTCCGACAAAGACAGTGAAAAAAAGGGGGGCGAACTCTTGTTAAGAGCTCATCATGGTTTACCTAAAAACAAAGCCTTGATCAAATTCCTCAGCGAACCGGGAATGAAAGCTTTGCTTCAGAAGACCGAAAACTATTATATGGCAGAGCAAAACAAGCACATGCATATAATCGATGATCAATTGTTCTTCGTGATTGATGAAAAAAATAATTCTATTGATATTACCGATAAAGGTATTGATTTGGTAAGTACTTCCGAAGAAGATGCCAAGACATATTTATTAACCGACATTGGGGCCGAGCTTGCCGAACTCGAAAAACTAAATCTTGCTCCTAAAGCACTTGCTGAAAAGAAGGCAGAAGCCTTGCAAAATTATTCTATTCAATCCGAACGTGTTCATACTATTAATCAATTACTAAAAGCCTATGCTTTGTTCGAAATTGATGTGGAATATGTGATATTGGATAACAAAATCAAGATTGTTGACGAACAAACCGGACGTATTCTCGAAGGCAGAAGATATTCCGATGGTTTGCATCAGGCTATCGAAGCCAAGGAAAACGTGAAGGTGGAAGCGGCCACTCAGACCTATGCTACCATCACCTTGCAGAACTATTTCCGTATGTATAAGAAACTTGCCGGTATGACAGGTACTGCCGAAACAGAAGCAGGTGAGTTGTGGGATATCTATAAATTAGATGTGGTGGTCATTCCAACCAACAAAAAAGTTATTCGCGATGATCGTCAGGACCTTGTTTATAAAACCACCAAGGAAAAATATAATGCTGTTATCGACGAAATCGCCAATCTGGTAGCCAATGGCCGACCGGTTTTGGTGGGAACAACTTCAGTGGAAATATCTGAGTTGTTAAGTCGTATGCTTAAGTTCCGCCGAATCAATCATAATGTATTGAATGCTAAATTGCATCAAAGGGAAGCCGACATTGTGCTTCAGGCTGGTTTGGCAGGCACGGTGACCATTGCCACCAATATGGCGGGTCGTGGTACCGATATTAAACTCGGCCCCGGTGTGAAAGAAGCAGGTGGTTTGGCAATCATTGGTACCGAGCGCCATGAGTCGCGTCGTGTCGACAGGCAGTTACGCGGACGTGCCGGTCGTCAGGGTGACCCCGGTAGCTCACAGTTCTTTGTCTCGCTCGAAGATAATTTGATGCGTATGTTCGGTTCCGAGCGTATTGCGAAGATTATGGACCGTTTGGGACTAAAAGAAGGTGAAGTGATTCAGCATTCCATGATCACCAATTCAATCGAGCGAGCACAAAAGAAAGTGGAAGAAAACAACTTTGGCGTTCGTAAACGTTTGCTCGAATATGATGATGTAATGAACACCCAACGCGAGGTAATCTATTCAAAACGCCGCCATGCCTTATATGGCGACCGTCTTGCTATTGATATTTCGAATATGATGTATGATGTAACTGAACACATAGTCGAATCTGCTTGGGCTGATCGCAATTATGAAGCTTTCCAAATGGAAGTGATTTCGGTGTTTGCCATCGAACCTCCTTATTCTGAAAATGATTTCTTCTCAGCAAAACCAGCCGAAATCATTGAAAAAATCAGCAGCACCATTCATCAGACGTATAAAGAAAAAACCCAGCGCATGGCCGAACAAATGTTGCCTATGATACGTCAGGTATTTGAAAACGAAGGCACCCGCTACGAGAACATTGCCATTCCAATAAGTGATGGCAGAAGAACCATGCAGATTATTGCGCCTATCAAAAAATCAATCGACACCAATGGTCGTGAGTTGATTTTATCCATCGAAAAAAGCATTGCCCTTTCGCTGATTGATGATGAATGGAAAGAGCATCTCCGCGAAATGGACGAGTTGAAACAATCAGTTCAGAATGCTTCTTATGAGCAGAAAGACCCTTTGGTTGTTTACAAATTCGAATCATTTGATTTGTTTAAAAACCTTGTGCAGAAAGTAAACCGCGATGTAGTTTCCCTCCTGATGAAAGGTCGCACCGACCAGGAAGAGCAGCATATCAGAGAAGTGCAGCAACAGAAAACCGATTTAAGTAAGCTTCGCGTTGGAAGAGAAGAAGTTTCGGCACCCAATCGCACACAGGAACCTCAGCGACCAACACCTGTGAAAGTGGAAAAAAAGGTAGGCAGAAACGATCCTTGCCCTTGCGGTAGCGGAAAGAAATACAAACAATGCCACGGAACTGAAGGTTAAGCCTCTCCTTTTAATTGTTTAAGCTTAAGCCTTGTGAATATATTCAGATATATGTTTACAAGGCTTTTTTGCATAGTTTCGTCTACACTTTATATTCATTATATTGCATTTTCCCCAACTAGCCGAACAAATTTACTGCTTATTCCTGATGCTGGGTTTATTTTTGATTATTTGGGTTATAGGAAACAATTGGCTTGCTTCTTTAATATTATTTTTTTTATCCTAAACTGATTTTTCTATCAAATAAATCAAAATTAAACCTAACAGGTTTTAAAAATTTGGCTGGTTAGGAAAAAAATATGTTTATCCTAATTTATTGATTTATATATGTGTTAGAAAATTCATATAGCCTAAAACTTCCGATAACACCATCCTAGAAACTTAGGATGGCTCGAAAATTTCCGATAACACCATCCTAAAAACTTAGGATGCCGTTAACCTCTCCGATAACACCATCCTAGAAATTTAGGATGCCGTTAACCTCTCCGATAACACTATCCTAAAAACTTAGGATGCCGTTAACCTCTCCGATAACACCATCCTAAAAACTTAGGATACCGTTAACCTCTCCGATAACACCATCCTAAAAACTTAGGATGCCGTTAACCTTTACGTTAAGACTATCCTAAAAACTTAGGAGGGTGTAAACCTTTTTTTGCGAACCTGACTAGTTTTTTTGGAAGTAGCTAAATCTTATTTAATCGGGTCAGTTTATTTCAAGAGATATTCATATTTGTAATTTTAACTACTTGGAAATGTTCAAACTCGAAATAGTAGCATAAGAAACTCAATTTCATATTTCTTTTGATTTAAAAATACTAAAAGGCTAACTTCGGTTAGCCTTTTCCTTTGTGTAACTTTGTGCAAAAACTTCGTGCCCTTTGTGTCCCGGCTTTCTTCCTTGGGAATTGAAATTTGAAATTTGAAATTTGGGTCTTTCCCTAAAAGCCTAAATGTCTAAATGTCTAAAAAGCTAAAAGTCTATTAGTCTAAACAGCTAAAAACCTTCCCCGAAAAATATTTTCCCTCTTTTGTTGCACATAAACAAACAGAATGTAATTTTGACGAAATTTTAAATTCATTTTTATATGGAAAAAAGAACTATAGTAACCATGCCCGGCGATGGAATTGGAAAGCCGGTATTAGATCAAACTATCCGTGTGCTCGATGCAGCCGGATTTGAAGCAAACTACGTCCATGCCGACATTGGTTGGGAATTTTGGTGCAAAGAAGGCAATCCTTTACCCGACCGCACCATTTCGCAACTTCAGGAACATAAAATTGGCTTGTTTGGTGCCATTACATCAAAACCAAAAGACAAGGCTGCGGCGGAACTTGCTCCTGAATTACAGGGCAAAGGCATACAGTATTACAGTCCAATTGTTGCTATGCGTCAGCATTTCGACCTCGACATCTGCATGCGTCCTTGTAAGACATTTAAGGGAAATCCCCTCAATTTTGTCCGTCGTGGAGCCACCGGCATCGACGAACCTCTGGTGGATGTGATGATTTTCCGTCAGAACACCGAAGGTTTATACGGAG
>JBAWXL010000149.1:0-11638 GCA_037144095.1 Bacteroidota bacterium | reverse complement strand
ATTAAAGCTTTCGAATCTCAACTCAGACTTTTTGCTTAACCCGAACTCAGGTTATAAGGCAATGAATTAACAGAATGTACTTCACGTGTTAAGCTATCAAAATCATCCAAATTCGGACTCATTTCCATAAATTCCGATTCAAAACTCTCTGTCAGCATCACTTGTGCTTCTTTGTCGCCTGTGTATGAGGCAACTTTATTCACGAAATCATTGGCAGGCGTAAGAAAATCGTTATACATATTGAGTTGTATTTCACCTTCGCCCTTATGCATAAATAGGCGCGATAAATGATAAACTACTATACTAACAGCTGCTTGGATACTTTTTTCCATAGAAAGTATCATCACATTTGCGGCACCTTGCCAGCCTTTTTTACTCATAATTATTCGATTTAAATTTCACAAACAAATATATTTATATTAATTCAACAACTTAATGTGTTTTACATTTGTCATATATCATAATTAAACTGAAACCATGACATGCCAATAAGTTAATAAATGTATTTACAAAAAATATGCCATTGTCATTAAACTGACATTTTGGCAATAAATAATGTTACGGAATAGCCCAAAAATAAGTTTTCCTGCCAAGGGGATGTTACGGAATGGCAGGAAAATAAGTTTTTGGCAGGTTCCGTATTTACGGAATGGCAGGAAAATAAGTTTTTGGCAGTATCTGGTGTTACGGAATGGCAGGAAAATAAGTTCGGGAGCTATTCCGTAACATCCATATAGTCGGAAAACTTCCTGGCGGGCTATTCCGTAACTTCCCTTTTACTGTAAAATTTTATTAGAAAAGAAGGAAGATTAAAGCAGTAAAACCTAAACTTTATTTCATCATTTCCTTTAAATCAAGATAAGTGGAAAGTTAAGTTAAAATGTGATGCCCTAATCTGAGTTTGTCTGGAAACTAAATTTGATTTTTTCTTCTGAATTAGAAGAAAAATAAAATCTTTTATTTTTGATGATTTGGAATTGATTTATTTGTAATTTTGGAGTGAATTATGAATGGATTTAATAGGCAAATAATAAAATAAAAAGGATAGCAAAAATGAAAAAAAACAATATAATAATTCTCTTTTTGCTGATGATATTACTATTGTCATGTAATGATAAGAAATGGATATATTACTCTTACAAAGGAGTAACAGTTACCCGAATTGATGAACCAAAAATTACATACCTTTATTTTGGACGTTTTGATTCAAAATCAAAATTACCAAATTGTTATGTTAAAATTGAATATCTTAATCGTGGGGATTTTTTTATTTATTATCTGACTTTTCAGAAGGAAAAAATAATATTACACAATGATGAAGGAATTTATAAAAGTAATTTTGCTTTTAACATGCAAATTATGGCAGATGATGTAGTTGAGTTTGTGAACTTTAAAGATACAATAGAAAAAAATGGATACTCAAATACGATTTATATTGAAGATTATCTTCCTAATGAAATTAAAAGAAATAATAAATTTCATTCACAAGTAAAAGCTGAGTATCCAATTGAAGTTTATAATGAGTTGTTAGATAAGTGAAGTAAATAATTCCCATCTTAAGGGTATAAATATAAATGTTACCCAGTAAAACCAAATTCGTATTTCAAATTTAAACCCAGCTAAGCTGATCCTCCAAGAAAATACCATGTTTTTTTTTGGAATTTTATTTTTGGGAAGAATCGAAGAAGGTTTTTGAAGAAAAATAAAATCTTTTCTTTATGATGATTTGGAATTGATTTATTTGTAATTTTACAATGGAATTGAAAAACACTATTTGATGAAAAGAAAGTTGATTTTACTTGCCTTAATATGGGTTCTAAGCCATAGCTTATACTCACAGTCTGTTCAAGACACTGTTGTTGATAAAATAAGGAGAGCAACTTTAAAAGTAGATGTTTTATTTTCATCTTGGACACTTTTTTATCCTATATTAAACAAAGAATCAAGAGATGGTGGAATGGTATTCATTAATTCAGAATACTTTTTCAAAAAACGTTCCAGTATTGAAATTACTTCAGGTTATAACTGGTATTTTTTACAAAATGAAATGAGTCGTAAAAAATATTTTTTAATTCCTGAGTATAAAAATTTCTTCGCTTCAACGAAACACAGAGGAGTATATGTTGGCTTAGGATTGTACGGAAGTTATTTGTATCACCAAGGATGGGGGGAATATACAGGTCTTGAGAAAAGGTTATGTGGTGGGCTAACAGGCACTATAGGCCTACAATTTTATTTCCATAGCATTGTATTCGATTTAACAACTCATTTCTTTTATTACAAAAGCCTATATTATTCTAATTCAAGGAATGAAGTCGATGATGAGAAAACTCCCAGATTTGTTGTACTTCCTGATTTTTATATAGGCTATTGTTTTTCGCATAAACCTAAAAAACATGTGCACTAAATCATCACATCAGCATATCATCACCTCATCACATCACCCCTGATTTAGTAAGGTAATCTCCATAAAATCCTCCACCGAAAGTTGTTCTGCCCGTTTCGATTCGAACTTGGCAGGTAGATTGCTTAGTTCCATTGTTTTCAAAGCATTGTGCAGGGTTTTGCGGCGTTGGTTAAAGCCGGTCTTGATGATTCGCTTAAATAAAACTTCATCGCATTGCAGTTTTTCCACCCCATTTCGTGTAAATTTCACCACTGCCGATTGCACCTTTGGTGGCGGATTGAACACATGTGAACCTACCGTAAAAAGGTATTCGGTGTTATAGTAAGCCTGCATCAGCACACTCAGTATGCCATAATTCTTATTGCCCGGAGGCGAACAAATGCGCAGTGCCACTTCTTTCTGAAACATCCCCACCAACGAACTTACCCTGTTTTTCAGCTCCAACACCTTAAACAATATCTGACTCGAAATATTATAAGGGAAATTCCCAATGATGGAAAATTGTGCATCGCCAAAGAGGCTAGACGTGTCGAAAGTAAGAAAATCATCGTGAACAATGCGGGGCTGCAATTCGGGGAAATGCTTGTTCAGATAATCAATCGACTGCAAATCAATTTCAATTACATAAAAGTTTGGGATGTTCAGCGCCAGAATTTCGCGGGTAAGTATGCCCATGCCGGGACCTATTTCAAGCAGGTTCTCCACTCCAGATATTTGTTCCACTGTGTCGATGGCAATGTTCACATCTATCAGAAAATGCTGCCCCAGATGCTTTTTAGGTCTTACATTATAGTTGCTCATTAATTCTTACTGCGCTTAATATACACTTGTTCGATAACTGAAAACAGCAGGTAAAAGGCAATCACAAGCGGCATTCCGCTATATCCCAGACAAATAATCAGGATGAGCGACGACAATAAAAAGATATATCGATACTGATTGTTTTTGAAAGCATACGATTGAAACTTAAGCGAAAACAAGGGAAGGGGAGAGACCAGGAGATAAGAAAACAGCAGCGAGAAAGCGGCTAAGAGCCAGGGATTATAGATAAAATGAGCCAAAGCCTCATGATTGAAAGGCACAAGCGAACTTTGCTGTAGGGCAATCAGGGGAAAAGATGCCACCAGTATCGCATTGGCAGGCGTTGGAAGCCCGATAAAAGAAGTGGTCTGACGAGTGTCGAGATTGAAAATTGCCAAACGCAATGCCGAAAAAACAGGAATCAGAAAGGCGACAAAAGGCAGCAGACGGATGCCATTACAATTCAATAAACATTCAGCCTGGCTGCTATTGATGATCGAAAACACTATGAATCCGGGAAGCACCCCAAAGGAAACCACATCGGCTAAGGAATCGAGCTCTTTGCCAATATCGGATTTAACATGCAGCAGACGAGCAGCAAAACCATCGAAGAAATCGAAGACGGCTGCAAGAAATATCATCATGGAAGCGTATTCGAGCCGCCCAAGCATGACAAAATATAAACCAACACAACCGGCAAATAAATTGAGTGAAGTGATGGAATTGGGAATATGTTTTAGGATTTTCATAATGTACAAAGGTAGGATAAAATTTGAAAAGAGTTGATTTTCTATTGTGTCTATTGTGGTTTAACTTCGCTTAAGAATCAATCTTTATTGAATTTAAGTAGCTCAAAGTCTCAGGTCCCAAATTGAATAACACATCCAGTATACTTATGTTTTCAATAAACTGATATTTGGTTTCGAAAACCTGAATATATCTTGGAAAGATTTCCTTACTAACTGAAGGATTGATAAAATTATAATTTCTGAAGTCTGACATATTGTCATACTCTTTTTGAAAAGTCTGAGTATAGGCAGGCTTTGTTTTAATACCGATGAGTTTTATAAGAATATCCAGCATCTTTTGATTCATTTCGGTTAAGCTTTCGTGCCTTACTTCAAAGAAAGTCCGAAAATCATCAATATAATATTCGAAAAAGGGTGAATGATTATAAGCAGAACAAAGTGCCCTATAGTGCAAATTTTGCCATGGCTGAGCATGACTAATGCGGATGTCCTTGGTTTGAGTGTGATTTCCATTGGTTTTAATCACCGGCACAGAAAGCATCAGCTTGCCATTAGCCGAATAAATATAATAGCGGTTGCGTATATCTTGTTTGATATAATGCTCATGAATTTCAATCAAACAACTATCTGCCTGATGCAAAAGCGCCATATATAAAACCTGAGGGAAAACTGAAGAAGGAAGGATAATATGGCTATTCATAATTTGCAAAAATAAAAAAAGCGGCTAAGTTGCCGCTTTTTATTTAGAATAATATCTGTTTAGTTCATTTTCGGATTTAAAAGAATATCGTCAATTGCCTGTTTGAAGCTGTCTTTAGGCAAGGCACCCTGTGCCATCTGAGGCTGACCTTCGGAGGGACAAAACAATATTGAAGGAATGCTACGGATGCCAAAAGCGGCAGCTAATTCCTGTTCTGCTTCGGTATCAATTTTATAGATATCGATTTTACCTTCGTATTCATCTGAGAGTTCTTCTAATATCGGAGCCACCATTTTGCAGGGCTGACACCAATCGGCATAGAAATCAATCATACAAGGGCGTTTGCCTTCAAATTTCCATTCCTTATTGAGTTCATAATTAAACACTTTTTCTAAAAAGCTTTGTTTGGTTAAATGTTCCATTGGGTTTGTTTTTAAAGTATAAAGTTTATTGTATTTGTAAAATTTCGTGAACCATTTTAATATAATTATCTTTGCTCAAAGCACCTACCGACATCTGTGGATTGCCTGTCATCGGGCAATATAAAACTGCCGGAATACTTTGAATATTGAAAGCGTTTGCCAATTCTTTTTCATCGTCGATATTGATTTTATAAACACTGATTTTACCGGCATAAGTAGCGGCGATTTCTTCCAGATAAGGACCAATCATTTTGCAGGGTTTACACCAATTGGCATAGAAATCGACAATGCACGGTTTTTGGCCAATGTATTTCCAGTCTTTGTTCTTTTCATAGTCGAATACTTTTTCAATAAAGCTTGCTTTGGTCAGGTGCTCAATTTGATTTCCGGTCTGAGCATCTTTGTTAGCTTTATCAGCAGAGGTGCTATTGCAATTCGTAAAACCAATAGTGATGAATAATATTGGCAGTAAAATGGTTTTTTTCATGTTGTTGATTAAATTAGTTTATAAATCGGAATAGTATCACTATCAAATAATATGCCATTTTGAATTGGTTGATAATTAAGAAGCTAATGAAAGAAACAAACAATGGTTAAAAAGAAATGTTCAATTCCATAAGCTTGTTTTTATATCAATTGTAATAAAAGAGTAATTTTGGGACTACCGAAATACAATACACATGATTATTCAGAAAGAAATTACATTGCCAGAATTCGAAAGGGGCTTTCATCTCATCACTTCAATGATTATAAATGAATTGCACGATTTACCTGAAAAGGGATTATTGAATGTTTTTATCAAACATACCTCAGCAGGCTTAACTATAAATGAAAATGCTGATTATACGGTTAGAGTTGATTTTCAATCATTTTTCAATACAATGGTTTCTGAAAAAGAAAATTACGTTCATAATTCGGAAGGAAGAGATGATATGCCTGCTCATTTGAAATCATCGATAGTTGGACAATCAATAAATATTCCTATCACCGACCATCAATTGAATTTGGGTATTTGGCAGGGGATTTATTTATGCGAATTTAGAAATAGGGGCGGAAGAAGAAGAGTTGTATTAACTGTTTTCTCCTAAACTAATAAGTTTATTTTCGGCATAAGTGATTAATTCAGGGAAGAATAAATGAAAATCTGATTCCAGTTCAGCATAATGTTCTTTGAGTTCAGTTAGTGCATTTTCCATGAAAGTAGGATGCTTAATTCTTCGCGACATACCATCAAAAACTTTTTGTAAACCTGACATATTGGCATAACCAACAAACCAATTCTGATTTTTCATATAGGGAAGAATCTGTTTTGAACGTTCGGGTAAGATTTCATAATTAAGGGATAAAGTTTCGTAGCAATGAGTGGCAAATTGTTCGAGAGCTTCATCAGAATACTTCGTCCAGTTATAGGCTAAGAAATGATCGTAATAAATGTCGGTTATTATGCCGGAAAATCTTGCATAAGTAGGTTTTATTCTGTTTAAACTCTCTTTATAGACAGGATGATTATCGGTATAATGGTCAATTGCGCGATGCAATGTAATTCCCAAACGAATATCGTCAGGATAAAGAATTGAAGGCTTACCTTTCACGGAATCCGCAATCAGATTACCGACTAAGACTTCATTGTTACCGAAAGAAAGAAATGCATGAGCAAGAAAATTCAATGTTTTTGTGTATTTGAGGACAACAAATTTCGTTTTTTATCTCCAATAAAAAAAATAATTATAGATTTGCCAATTATAAATCAATGAATAAAATTCATGCAAAAATTATTGCTATTAGGAGATGAAGCCATTGCACAATCGGCTTTAGATGCAGGAATATCAGGGATATATGCATATCCCGGAACACCGTCAACAGAGATAACAGAGTTTGTTCAACATTCGAAACAAGCACGTGAAAATAATGTAAGAAGTTCGTGGTCGGCTAATGAAAAAACAGCAATGGAGGCTGCTTTAGGCATGTCTTATGCCGGAAAACGCGCCATGGTGTGTATGAAACACGTTGGATTAAATGTTGCAGCAGATGCCTTTGTAAATTCCGCCATAACCGGTGTAAATGGAGGTTTAATTGTGGTAGCAGCAGACGATCCTTCGATGCATTCTTCACAAAACGAACAAGATTCGCGTTTCTTTGGGAAATTTGCACTTATCCCTGTTTTGGAGCCATCAAACCAACAGGAAGCCTATGATATGGTGCGTTATGGTTACGAATTATCTGAGAAATTTCAAACACCGGTTTTAATGCGCATTACCACTCGTCTTGCCCATTCAAGAGCCGGGGTTCAACGCAAAGAACCTTTAGCTCAAAACAACTTAGCTGTTCCTCAAGACCCCCGTCAATTTGTTTTACTACCGGCAATTGCCCGTAAACGATATAAATTATTATTAAACAATCAGGATGGTTTTGAAAAAGAAGCCATTTCATCCGGGTTTAATCAATATATTGATGGTAAAGATAAATCCATGGGCATCATTGCATGTGGAATTGCGTACAACTATTTAATGGAAAATTATTCCGACCGGAATGTTCCTTTTCCAATTCTGAAAATTACTCAATATCCAATTCCTGTTGAATTGTTAGATAAATTATATACCGAATGTGATGAAATCATGGTTCTTGAGGAAGGTTATCCTATCTATGAAGAATTGTTGAAAGGCTCATTGGCAAAGGGTAAAAAAATAAAAGGTCGTTTGGATGGAACCATTCCAATGGATGGGGAATTGAATCCAAATATTGTTGCCATTGCATTAAATTTACCTGACGAAAGAGGCGATGCCATTCCTGATATTGTTGCCGGCCGTCCTCCTTCGATGTGTGTGGGATGTTCGCATATAGATTCGTATAATGCAATTAATGAAGTATTAAATTCCTATTCAAAAGGAAGGGTATTTTCTGACATTGGTTGTTATACGTTGGGTGCTTTAGCACCATTCGATGCAATTAATTCATGTGTTGACATGGGTGCTTCTATCACAATGGCTAAAGGCGCTGCGGATGCAGGTTTAATTCCAGCAATTAGTGTTATTGGTGATTCCACTTTTACACATTCAGGAATTACCGGTTTAATTGATGCAGTTAAAGATAATTCCCCCATAACTGTTTTTATTCTTGATAACTTTACTACCGGTATGACCGGTGGTCAGGAATCATCGGCTACGAATCGAATTGAAAGTATTTGTCTGGGAGTTGGCGTTTTGCCCGAACATATTCATGTGATAAAACCGCTTAAGAATCAACATGAAGAAAACGTGAAATTAATCAGAGCAGAACTTGAATATCCTGGTGTTTCAGTAATTATTCCTCGTAGGGAATGTATTCAAACGCTGAACAAAAGGATGAGAGATAAATTTAAAAATAAGTAATTCAGTTTTAAAATGAAAATAGATATTATACTTGCAGGAGTAGGCGGACAGGGTATTCTTTCCATTGCCTCAACCATTGGTTATGCTGCTATTGATATGGGTTTATTCCTGAAACAATCGGAAGTTCACGGGATGAGCCAAAGAGGCGGAGACGTTCAGTCGCATCTTCGCATTTCTGATAAAGAAATCGCTTCTGATTTAATTCCTTTTGGTAAAGCAGATTTAATTATTTCGGTTGAACCTATGGAGTCACTGCGTTATTTGCCCATGCTTTCAAAAGATGGTTGGCTGATAACCAATACCACTCCTTTTATCAACATTAATAATTATCCTGAAATTGACGTTTTGATGTCGAAAATAAATTCGCTCAAACAACATATTGCTCTTGATGCTGATACGATTGCCAAAGATTTAGGTGCTTCCCGTTCGGCTAATATGGTCATTTTAGGAGCTGCTGCTCCATTCCTTAAAATTGCTTATGAGATATTCGAAAATGCCATTCGGAATATTTTCAAAAATAAAGGGGAAGAGGTTATTGCAATTAATATTGCAGCCCTGAAAGCAGGGAAAGAATTCACAGAACAGAATATTAAATAAAACAATTTTCAATATACATTATCAAATTAAAATAATATGACAGTTATCATTAAAGGAGCAGGACTCACCATTGAAGAACTGGTTAGAGTTGCCCGACATGGAGAAAAAGTAGAACTTCATCCCGACTCGGTTGCAAAAATTAAAAAATGTCGTGAAATGGTCGAAAAAAAGATCATTGCTCACGAAATTATGTACGGCGTAAACACCGGTATCGGTGAATTTTCAGAAGTAGTTCTGAACGACGATCAGGTAAAAGATTTTCAGAAGTACTTAATTTATAATCATGCTGCAGGGATAGGTGAAGCTGCACCTATCGAACATGTGAGAGCAGCCATGTTGCTTCGTTCGAATGTTCATGCTCACGGAAATTCGGGCAACCGGATTGAAATTACGGAGACTTTTATTGAAATGCTCAATAAAGGGGTTACTCCTTTTGTTTGTGTTAAAGGTTCGGTTGGCGCTTGTGGTGATTTGGCTCCCATGTCGCAAATTGCACTCTTAATGATGGGCGAAGGACATGCTTTTTACAAAGGCGAAATGCTTGAAGGAAAAGAAGCTTTGAACAGAGCCGGCATTCCTATTCCCGGCTTACAAGCCCGCGATGGTTTGGCTGCAATTAACGGTTCGAATATGTTGACCGGTATGAGCGCCATCATGTTGTACGATTCAAATAATTGGTTGAAACAAGCCGAAATTGCTTGTGCCATGTCGTTGGAAGCCTTAAAAGCCAATATGAAACCTTACGATTCAAGAATTCTCGAAGTAAGGGGTTTTGCAGGTGGGGTGAGAAGTGCTGCTTCGATTAGAAAAATAGTGAAGAATGGCGATTTGTTTGAAGGCAGATTGAAAACCAAGGTGCAGGATGCCTATTCCATGCGTTCGACCCCTCAGGTGATTGGGGCTGCTCATGATACCCTCAAATTTGCCCGGTCGCAGGTTGAAATTGAAATGAACGGTGTGGGCGATAATCCTATTTTCTTTGCCGATGAAAACCTTCAGCTTTCGGGAGCCAATTTCCAGGGTTCGCCCGTGGCATTGCCTATGGATTTTGTTGGTGCAGCGGTTACCATGGTGAGTGTGTTGTCAGAACGCAGAATGAACCGTTTGAACAATCCTGCACTTAGCGTGGGTCTGCCTCCTTTCCTGACCAAAGGTGCCGGAATGTTTTCGGGCTTAATGCTGAGTCAGTATACTGCCGATATGCAAATTGTGGAACAACGTATTCTTTGTATGCCTGCTTCCATTCAATCGATTCCTGCGGCTGCCGACCAGGAAGATTTTGTTTCGATGGGGATGAATACAGCACTGAAGAATTTCCAGATTTTAGATAATGCCTATGGTATTTTGGGTATCGAATATATGGCGGCTGCTCAGGCATTGGATTTAAGAGCGAAATATGAAACTCCTTACGAGTTTGGTGATGGCGTGAAGAAAGCGCATGAAGTGATTCGCAAGCATGTGGAATATCTCGATATCGACCGTCCTCTCTATCCCGACCATAACAAAATGAAAGATTTGGTGAAATCGTGTGAAATTCTCGTTGAAGTTGAGAAAGAAATTGGAAGCTTAGAGTAATCCGTAAACTCAATATATATGCCTAAAGCCGTTTCCGAAAGGAGCGGCTTTTTTTTATCCTCCGCTCATCAGATGGAGTATCACCACATCGTCTCCATCACCAACAAGGGTCTGCTGATATTGATCTTTTGGAATAAAATTGCCATTAATTTTCACCACCAGCATCTTAAAGGTAAAGTTTTTATAAGCCAATAAATCGGTAATGGAAATGGCATCCTGTGCAATGATTTCTTCGGTATGATTTAAGATGATTTTCATTTCATATCTTTTAAAAGTAATTCCAATGCCACGTTTGCCTGCATGTTGGCAACCATTCCCACACGGGGTGCCAATGGAGGACATTCGGGCGAAATCTCGGTGGCTTCGTCGCCGCAAATATACAAATTATCGATGCTTCGGCTGTGAATTTGGGCATTCATCCCCCAACCAGCCATGCCCAGACCACATATCAGGGGAATGTGGGGGAAATGAAGTAAGGCGGTTTCAATTATAATTTCCTTCATTTCAGCCAAATCGAAAGCTTCCACCATCACATCACAGGTTGAAAATAATGACAAAATGTCGGTTGGCATTAATTTTATATCATGCGGTTCGACAAGCACCTGTGGGTTTATCCGCCCGATGTTTTCTTTTAAAGCAAAACATTTCTTTTTGCCAATCTGATCATAAAAATAATACTGACGATTGAGATTTGACACATCAATCACATCAAAATCGGCAATTATAAGTCTGCCTATGCCCACCCGTGCGAGCGCCACCGCACAATTGGAACCCAAGCCTCCGCAACCGGCAATGCCAACGGTCTTATGGGCAAGATGTGCTTTTATTTTTTCGAATGTATTCATTTTAATAGCAGGGATTATTCTGTAAGTTGCTTACAAAAGTATAATATTTTTGGTTTGGTTATGGAGTTAATGGGTTATTGGGTTAATGATTATTAAGTGAAGTACTGGTTTTCATTGCTGTTGGTTTCATTGCCGTTGGTTTCATTGCCGTTGGTTTCATTGCCGTTGGTTTCA